>JBMSPY010000082.1:0-8496 GCA_049423005.1 Cyclobacteriaceae bacterium | reverse complement strand
GTACAGAATGTTTCTGGAAAACCTTCAGGCCAAACCTTAATTCCGCGGTTCGTAATCATGGTCAACTGCACTTCTTTTCCGTTTAACTGCTTGACTTTTCGAGCTAGTTCGTTTGGATTTGTACCCGTCCAATGAACGAATAAGTCAACGCCTTGTAATTGTTTGATTTTGGAAGGCTTTCGGTTGTATTTGGGCAGAGTGATTTTTTTATCCTTAGCGAAGTGTACTGGTTTTAGTTGTGCAGGAACTTGACCCAAATTCTCGATCACTTTTTCTGCAAACTCTTTTGTGCCTACTTTTTGCTTACTAACTCCTTCCTTGAAAATATCATTGGTATGATAGCCATCTTCAATCGTCCTGAGCCATGCATTTTGAATTTTTTCAGCAATTTCCGTTTGTCCTAAATGGGTAAGCATGAGTACAGAAGCCTGGATTAGTCCTGAAGGGTTAGCGCAATTCTGACCTGCAATGCGTGGTGCTGATCCGTGAATAGCCTCAAACATGGCGCACTCTTCTCCAATATTTGAGGAGCCAGCCATACCAACGGATCCGGTGATCTGAGCAGCAACATCGGAGAGGACATCGCCATAAAGGTTAGGCATGACGATTACGTCAAAATATTCTGGTGTATCGGCAAGCATGGCTGCACCGATATCGATAATCCAGTGCTCGTTTTTAATGTCCGGGTATTCTTTTGCGATTTCATCGAAAACCTGATGAAACAATCCATCGGTTTGTTTCATGATGTTGTCTTTGGTAAAACAGGTTACCTTTTTGCGGTTGTTGAGGCGCGCATATTCGAACGCATAGCGAACGATTTTTTCACAGCCTGGACGACTGATCAACTTAAGACACTGGATAACTTCGTCTGTTTGCTGATGTTCTATTCCTGCATAAAGGTCTTCCTCATTTTCGCGAATGATTACGACATCCATGATAGGATGTTTCGTAGGCACGAAAGGGTGGAGGCTGACGCATGGCCGGATGTTGGCGTATAACCCCAAAAATTTCCGTATGGATACGTTCAGGCTTTTGTATCCTCCGCCTTGAGGGGTTGTGATGGGGGCCTTCAGAAATACCTTGTTTCTGCGAATAACATCCCAGGATTCTGGGGCAATACCGGAGCTTAGACCACTCAGATAGACTTTTTCTCCTACTTCAATTTCATCGAATTCAATTTCCGCACCGGAAGCCAAAAGAATGGACTTGGTTGCTTCCATTATTTCAGGCCCGATTCCGTCTCCTTTTGCAATGGTTATTCGTGTCATATGAATTGTTTTTTCAGGGGCAAAATTCATTCAATCAATTCATATAAAAACATTTATATTTGCAATGAATCACATAAGGTAATGTTATGAATTACACATTGAACCAACTGCAGGTTTTTTTAAAGGTCGTCGACAACGGAAGTGTTACAAAAGCTGCCGAGGAATTACACCTCACTCAACCAGCTGTCTCCATTCAGCTTAGAAATTTTCAGGATCAATTTGACATTCCCTTAACCGAAGTAGTTGGACGCAAAATATACGTTACTGATTTCGGACAGGAAGTGGCCTCGGCTGCACGTCAGATTCTGGAGCAGGTTTCCGCAATCAATTACAAAACCCACGCCTATAAGGGAATGTTATTTGGTCAATTGAAAATTGCGGTTGTTTCAACTGGTAAGTATGTGATGCCCTATTTTCTATCGGAATTTATTACATCGAATCCGAACATTGAATTGATGATGGATGTTTCCAACAAGGTTAAAGTCATTGAGTCCCTTCAGGCTAATGAAATTGACTTTGCATTGGTTTCGATATTGCCGGACAACATGCAGATTGAGAAAGTCGATCTCATTGTTAATAAGCTTTATTTTATTGGAAATGCACAAACTGCAGCTTCAGCGATGAAAAAGCCCCGTTTGGACCTTGGGGATCTTCCTTTGATTTACCGTGAAAAAGGTTCTGGTACCCGACAGACGATGGAGAAGTTTATTGAACAAAAACGAATATCCTCTAAAAAGCGATTAGAGCTCACCTCTAATGAAGCGGTTAAACAAGCAATATTGGCTGGTTTAGGGTATTCGTTAATGCCGCTGATCGGTATACGAAATGAAATTCAAAACAATGAGCTTAAGGTAATTCCCGTAAAAGGCTTACCAATCAAAACCTCCTGGAGTCTGATTTGGCTCAAAGGCAAAAAACATTCACCGGTTGCCTCTTCCTTTTTGGAATTTTTGAGACGAAATAAGGAGTCGATTATCGATAAAAATTTTGAGTGGTACAGCCGGTTTGATTAGCCAGTAATCCTATGCTTGTTAGTACGTTTTTCCTTGAATGGTTAGAGAAAAATCAAAGGTAAGCTTACCACTTTTCCTTATTCACCTGGTATTTTTTAGCCATACCAGCTATAAATACCGAAACTCTTATGCGTTACCTTTATTTTCTTTCCTTATTTTTTTTAAGTCTTAACGTCAAAGCTCAGCCGGAGATCCAAAAATCCGAATCACTCAAACAAGAGGCTGTTCTTGAGGTTGAGAAACTGGCTGTACTTGGACAACAAATCAACGATGCGCTGTTTAGTTATGCAGAGTTGGGATTTCAGGAGTACGAAACACTATCTTACTTATCAGGATTACTCGAAAAGAATGGCTTTAAAGTTGAAAAAGGAGTTGCTGGCGTGCCAACCGCTTGGATTGCCAAATGGAGTTACGGTTCAGGAGAGCCTGTAATTGCTCTTGGCTCGGATGTAGATTGTATTCCTAAGGCTTCTCAAAAACCTGGTGTTGCCTATTACGATCCTATTGTCGACGGTGCACCAGGGCATGGTGAAGGACACAACAGTGGACAGGCCGTGAACATCATTTCGGCATTGGCTTTGAAAAAGTTAATGGAGCGCGAAAAGATATCTGGTACCATTATGTTGTGCCGAGGAGCTAGTTGGTACTAAAGCCTATTACATTCGTGCAGGTTATTTCAAGGATGTTGATGCCTGTATTTTTACACATGTTGGCGATAATCTTGGTGTTTCCTATGGTGATAATGGAATGAACGGGTTGGTTTCGGTTCGATTTAATTTTGAAGGATCAGCTGCCCATGCGGCAGGAGCTCCATGGAGAGGTAAAAGTGCTCTTGATGCAGTCGAACTCATGAACATTGGCTGGAATTACCGTCGTGAGCACCTGCCTTTAACTCAACGTTCGCACTACGTCATTCCCGATGGCGGTGATCAGCCAAACGTGGTTCCATCCAAAGCTGCGGTTTGGTATTATTTCAGAGAGCGTACGTATCCGGACATCAAAAAACTGTTTGATACCGGAGTAAAAATTGCCGAAGGTGCTGCGCTCATGACGGACACCAAGTTTACTTATGAAATTCTTGGATCGGCCTGGCCAGGTCATTTCAACAAACCAATTGCGGAAGCGATGTATGAAAACATTCGTAAAGTCGGTCTGCCTAAGTGGAGTGATGAGGATCAGTTATTGGCCAAGGCCACACAAATTGAATTAAAGGCCCCACGAACTAACGGTTTAGCCGTAAAACTGGATACACTGGGACTTCCAAGTCCAACAGGTCCTGTAAACTACATGGGTCGTCAATTGATGTCTATGGGTGGTGGTTCTGATGATATTGCTGACATCAGTTGGTCCTTGCCAACAGTGGTGCTTCGGTATCCTTCCAACATTCCCGGATTGCCAGGCCATCATTGGAGTAATGCCATATCTATGGCTACCCCAATTGCGCATAAGGGTATTGTTTTCGGTGCCAAAGCTGAAGTCATGACCTTGTTGGATATGCTGCTTAAGCCTGAGCTATTGAAAAATGCATGGGTCTACTATAAGGAGGAGCAAACCAAAGAAATTCAATACACGCCGCTAGTTGGTGATAAGGATCAGCCAGCTATTTATCTGAACAAAAAAATCATGACTGATTTTGCCCCCAAACTAAAGCCTTTCTATTACAATCCCACCAAATACAAAACCTATCTCGAGCAGTTAGGTATAACCTATCCAACGGTGCGACCAGATCAGAAGGAGGCGGTTCAGAAATTATCTGAAAAATCAGGTAAGTAAATGTTTACAGGAATTATTGAGGCTACAGGGCAAATTGTAGCGCTGCGAAAAGAGAGGACAAACCTTCATTTATCGGTTTCTTCTCCAATTAGTAACGAATTGAAGATTGATCAAAGTGTATCTCATAATGGAGTTTGTCTGACGGTTACGCGTGTTCACGAAGGTGTTCATGAGGTGACTGCTGTATCCGAGACGCTTCTTAAAACAAATCTTGGAGATTGTAAGGATGGTGATTTGATTAACCTAGAGCGTTGTATGGTTTCCGGAGGTCGATTTGATGGCCACATCGTTCAAGGTCATGTTGATACGACTGCCCGGGTAGTCCAGATTACGGATTTAAATGGCAGTTGGCAGCTTGACTTCGAATTTGATCCGTCTTCCGGTGAAGTTATGGTGGAAAAAGGTTCGGTGTGTGTTAGTGGGATCAGCTTAACCTGTTTCAATTGTACTGATGGCCGATTTTCGGTTGCCATAATTCCCTACACTTGGGAGCACACCAATTTACATGGACTCCACAAAGGTGATCGGGTCAACCTGGAGTTTGATATTATTGGGAAGTACGTACGAAGATTATTAGGGAAGTAATTCTTCAGGAAGCTTTAGTCTTCCACGGAAGCTTTTGCCTTCCTTTTCTCCATCATTTTGTCCAGCCGGGTATAGAGTTCGCGGCAGAAGAAGGCAGACATGATGCCGATCATCATGCCTGTTAGAATATCGAGTGGATAGTGAACGCCCAGGTAAATTCTGGTATAAGCCAGTATGGAGGCCACAGCAAAGCCAATTAGGGTCCAACGATAAGATCTGCCAATGATTAGCCATATAAAAACAGCGACTCCAAAGGCATTGGCGGCATGGCTGGATGGAAAACCAAATAGTCCACCTTTGTATAAACTCCCTGCAGGTTGAGCGACCAGGTGCACCAGCCCTTGTAAGGTTGGTTCATGACTTGGTCTGAGTCGTTGCACAAGTGGTTTCAGCAGGTGCGAGGTTGTTTGATCAGCAATAAGCACAGTGAGGGCGATGCAGATCAGTGCTATCCAGGCCTGTTGTTCCAGTTTTTTAAAGAGGATGTAGATAAACCACAGATAAAAGGGAATCCAAAATTTCATGTCTGTGGCGGCCAACATAAATCCGTCCAGGTTAGGATGATTTAGGCTGTTTAGGAATAAAAATAGCCTGCGGTCCAGGTCAAGTAAAGTGGTCATGGATTATCTTTTTAATCCTATGTGGATTTAGGATTCAAAACCTGGATGAAAGTGATAGATAAACTGAAATGTTCCGGAGAATGCAGGCTTTGGTTTGTCTTTGATCTCCATGGTTACTTCCAATTCTGCTTTGGCTATTCCACGAAGGTTAGCGATGTTGATGAGTTTAACGCGCAAACGAACTTGATCGCCGGTGAGCACTGGCTGATTGAATCTCATTTTTTCGATTCCGTAGTTGATCAGCATTTTAACATTTCGGATATCCGCTACCTGTTCCCATAAGTAGGGGATCAAGCTAACTGTGAGGTATCCGTGTGCAATGGTTGTTTTGAAAGCTGATTCCGTTTTAGCACGATCGGGATTGATATGAATCCATTGATGATCGAGGGTTGCGTCGGCAAATTTATTGATTTGATCCTGGGTGATCTCGAGGTAATCCGAGCATCCGAGTTCTTGGCCGTTGTAAGCTTCAAACTCTTTAAAGTTATTGATTAAAACCATGGAAACGAGGTCGTGAACGTTACAAAGGTAACGAATGCCTTATTTCCGGCAATACCAATTCTTCAACTTACGAAAGGATATCCTTTTCGATCAATTTTATCCGATCCTCAAGTTGCTGAGTGGTGTCGGCATAAGCTGCTGCGGAGGGTAGTGGACAATGAACACTAATGTAAAATTTGATTTTAGGTTCGGTGCCCGACGGTCTTACAGAAATTTTACTTCCATCACTTGTGTAAAATTGTAGCACATCAGATTTGGGGAAATCCAGAGGGCGTGTGATTTCCTGATCAAGGTCCTGTTCGATTCCTGCCTGGTAATCTCTCATTTTGGTTACCGGACTTCCGGCAATGGTTGCGGGAGGATTTTGCCGGAATTTTTTCATCATTTCTTTAATCTCTTTTTCTCCTTCTGCACCTTTCCGGACCAGGTTTACAAGGCCTTCCAGGTAATAACCATGGTCTTGGTAGACTTTGAGTAACCAATCGTACATGGTTTGACCCGAATCTCTTGCTGCAGCTGCCAGTGCCGCAAAAAATGCACAGGACGATACAGCATCTTTATCCCGGACGAAAGGTCCGACCATGTATCCATAGCTTTCTTCTCCGGCAGCGACAAAATCCTTCTGACCTTCGTTCTTCCTGATGAGTTCGGCAATGTATTTGAAGCCGGTCAGCGTATTCACACATTCAACGTTAAAGTGTGCCGCCATAGAATCAATAAGTTCTGTGGTGACAACTGTTTTTGCTATGTACTTGGGTAGTCCGCTTTTATCTAGGTTTTTGAGAATGAACCAGAGCATGATGCTGAGGGCCTGATTACCATTAAGCAACATATACTCCCCTTGATGATTGCGAATGGCAATGCCGACACGGTCGGTATCGGGATCTGTTGCCATGATCAAATCAGCCTGAAATTTTTTGCCTTCTTCAAGTGCCATGGCCATTGCAGACCGTTCCTCAGGATTTGGTGATTGTACCGTCGGAAAATTTCCATCTGGTTTCTTTTGGGCTTCTACCACATGGATGTTTTCGAATCCCAGACGTCTTAAAATTTCCGGAACCATGGTTATACCGGCACCATGAATACTACTGTAAACAATAGAAATGTCTTTTTGTCGCTTAATGGCGTCTTGTTTGGGGATGAGGCTTAGAACTTCATCGTAGTACGCATTTTCTATTTCAGTTCCGATCGAATGGATCAGGCTCGGATTTCCATTGAATTTTACCTGGTCGTACCCGGTGATGGCATTTACCTCCGTGATGACATTTTTATCATGCGGCGGAACGAGCTGAGCACCATCTTCCCAATAGGCTTTATAGCCATTGTATTCCTTTGGGTTATGAGAGGCGGTAATGACGACACCCCCCTGACATTTCAGGTATCTGATGGCGAAGGAAAGAAGTGGGGTAGGGCGCAATTCCGGGAAGAGAAACACTTCAATACCGTTGGCCGAAAAGACATCGGCGGCAACTTGTGCAAAGGTTGAACTATTGTTTCGGCTATCGTAGGCAATGGCTACGCGTACCGGATTACCTTCAAATGATTTTTTAATATAGTTGGAAAGTCCTTGGGTTGCCGCGCCTACCGTATAACGATTCATGCAATTTGGTCCAACTCCCATGGTTCCTCTCAAACCTCCTGTACCGAATTCCAGATTTTTGTAAAAGCGATCAATGAACTCTCTCGAGTCACTGGACTTCATCATTTCCTGAATTGTTTCTTTAGTCTGCTGATCAACCGCTGGGTTATTCAACCACTGCTGAGCCTGTGCTTTCGACTTTTCGAGTAATTCCATACATCTGAATTTTAACTCCTAAGGATAGGGGATTATGCGAACCTTTTCAAACCGGGCAAATTTAGACGTTTAAGTAGAATTCCGTCAAAATTGCCTTCTTTCCTTTCGAAAGGAAAGAGGATATTTGCCAAAAAATGACGGAATAAATGTTAGATCCTGAGAAACGGTATTCCTGGAAGGAAATTCTGAGGGGAAACATCTTTCTGACCCTGATTCTTCGTTTATCGTTAATCTTGGTTCTTTTCACTTTGTGCCGGGTTGCGTTTTACTGGTACAATCGTGACCTGTTTCCGGGAATGGATGGTTCACGTTTTCTCAGGATTTTGGTTGGTGGAATCCGTTTTGATATCTCCGGCATTTTGTACCTCAATGCGCTGATTTTTGTTCTAATTATTTTACCTATTCGTCAAAAATTTGCTGGCTGGTATCAAGGATTGATTCATGTACTATTTGTGGTTTTCAATTCTCTGGGATTGCTGGTAAATCTTGCGGATATGGTCTATTACCGTACTACGCTACGAAGAACTACGCTTAGTGTACTTGACCAGTTTGAAAACGAAACCAATTTATTGGCGCTCACCTGGAGGTTTCTTTCTGACTTTTGGATGGTGACAATAGCTTTTGTGGTGTTGGTTTGGTTGCTTCATCGTGTTTCTTCACGCATCCGGGTTGAGGGGCCTAAGATCTCCAACACCATTACTTTCTATGCGGGTGGGTTGATTCCAGCTATGGTCTTTTCTGGATTATTTATCGGAGGTGTTCGTGGAGATTTTCGAAAGAGTACCCGGCCCATTACGATTTCTAATGCGGCAGCCTATTCAGCTATTCCGGAAGATGTCTACTTAATTGTCAATACACCGTTCACGCTGATTCGCACTGCTACCATTGGGGTTATCAAAAAGGTTGACTACTTCAAAACGGAAGAGCAATTGGAACAGGTC
>JBMSPY010000081.1:0-8517 GCA_049423005.1 Cyclobacteriaceae bacterium | reverse complement strand
CAACGCTGGTCTTCCAGGTGACCCGAATACCTTCGCTGGCCAATCTATCCCCCATCCACTGGGAGTTGGTATCTACAATTTGACCAAATAGGATCTCATCTCCTATGGTAAGCAATTCCGCTTTAACAATTTTCATATTTCTTACTGACGCAATATACATAGCTTATCTTTTTCGACCTGATCAAATTCAGTGAACGGCCAACGGTTGATTGGCCTGACGGTTCTCATTACAAATGGCTCAAAACAAGAATTAATATTGAGTTTACAATACCAAACTCTTTAAATACCTACCAAATGAAAATTCTGATCATTATATGTGCAGCTATCGGATCCGTTTTGTGCTCCCCATTTTTTAAAACAGAGCCCGAACAGGCATCTTACGAGCAAGTACAGCCGGATACGCTTGTGGTATTAATGGGACAGGCGAAAGCAGTGATCGAAACCAAATGCCTTCCCTGCCACAGCAACAACTCGGTAATGCCTGAGGCGCGGAATCGCTTCAACCTCGACAGCATTAATTTTCTACCTCTACGAAAAAAAGTGGCCAGACTTGATGATATGATTTATATCCTTGAAAAAGGAGCAATGCCACACCAACGGTTTATGGAACTGAGACCAGATGGAATGCTTTCTTACTCCGACCGAAAGGCAATCGAAGCTTGGGCAGATAAAACTGCGGTACGACTAACCCGACCACGAGCAAATAATTGAAGGGTACTAATTGGTTCGGACTTTTTTAAAAAAGGCTTTAATCAATGCTGCACATTCTTGTTCAAGAACTCCTCTGATAACTTCAGTTTTAGGATGGAGCAGTGGATCAGCGATTACAGAAAACCCCCGTTGAACATCCGATGCGCCATAAACCAATCGGGGCAACTGAGACCAGTTTAAAGCACCAGCACACATTACACATGGCTCAAGCGTAACATAAAGTGTACAACCTGTTAAATACTTACCTCCAAGAGCAGCTGTAGCCGAAGTTATGGCTATCATTTCGGCATGCGCTGTAGCATCTTTAAGTTTTTCTGTTTGATTCCAGCCCCGCGCAATAATTCTACCCTCACAAACCATTACCGCACCAACAGGCACTTCTCCGTCGTCAAAAGCTTTTTGAGCCTCTTTCAATGCTTCTTTCATGAAACGCTCGTGTTGTTCTTCCATCATTTTACATGGATACTTTTCATGATTTGATTCGCCACAGATTGCCACTCCTCTTTAACATCGCGCGTACAGGTAAAAGAAAATACTAAAGTGCGCGATGGCTCTACGAGGTACAAAATGTAGGTGTACCGAACCAAAGCATCCTGTGTTGATATGTTTCGTTTATCCGGGTTAAGTCTGGAATCAAATTCGAAGAAAATAAATTTCCTTTTGTGCTGCTCCCGAATACCCTCCTGAATCATCTCAACCCGATCGAACATATTCATGACCGAGGCCTTAAAAAATGTTTTGGCAAATTCTATGTTGCCATCCGGCCATTGCGTAGCTGAAACATTCACACTGAAGTCCGCCAAACGGTTTGAATCTGTATAGGCACCTAACGGTGTACGTACAGAGGGATACCGTTGAATGAGATCCTCTGGAGTCATTGGTATTAATTGTTCCGGCAACATGACCGTTATATCCTGACCAATCTTTTGTTTAACCCATTTACCTGGTGGCGGTGTTATTGTGGGAAGAAGCAGAAGCAGAATGGATAGTATATTCATAGGGTTAGGTGGTGGACATTCCGTACGTGAAATGCCTAAGGTTTATTACTTTTGACGCCAAAATTAACCATTTCAGATGTTACGGACCCATACTTGCGGAGAACTCAGAATTCAGGATTCAGGCAAAAAAGTAACCCTCACAGGTTGGGTGCAGCGTATTCGCGATAAGGGCAGTCTATTGTGGATCGATTTGAGAGACCGTTACGGGATCACCCAATTATTCCTCGAGGAAGGAAAAGCCACCCCCGATTTGATGCAGCAAGCACGTTCACTCGGACGTGAATTCGTGATTTCAGCCACAGGAATGGTCGTCGAGCGTGCCTCCAAAAACGATAAGATGGTCACCGGAGATATTGAAATCCGTCTGGAAGAACTCCAAATCCTGAATGCTTCCAAGGTCCCACCCTTTACTGTCGAAGATCAAACTGATGGAGGAGATGACCTTCGAATGAAGTACCGGTATCTTGATCTTCGCCGGACACCCGTGCGGGAAAATTTGGTGTTAAGACATCAGGTTGCCAGACAAACCAGAAACTATCTGGATGGGCTTGGCTTCATTGAGGTGGAGACTCCCGTTCTGATTAAATCAACCCCCGAAGGTGCACGCGACTTCGTGGTGCCTTCCAGAATGAATCCCGGTGAATTTTACGCACTTCCCCAATCCCCGCAAACCTTCAAACAACTTTTAATGGTTTCAGGATTTGATCGGTATTATCAAATCGTAAAATGCTTTAGGGATGAAGACCTTCGCGCCGACCGCCAGCCAGAATTTACACAGATCGACTGTGAAATGTCCTTCATTACGCAAGAGGATATTCTCAATACATTTGAAGGCCTCATCAGACACCTTTTCAAAACAGTAAAAGGAATCGATATTGGCTCCGTTCCACGGATGACTTATGAGGAAGCCATGAAAAATTATGGCTCGGACAAACCCGACACACGCTTTACCATGACCTTCAAGGACCTTACCTCACTAACTCAAGGCAAAGGATTTGGTGTATTTGATGGTGCAGAACTGGTTGTTGGAATTTGTGCAGCGGGTTGTGCCGGTTATACCCGCAAACAACTGGACGAGCTTACCGAATTTGTTAAAAAACCTCAGATCGGTGCTAAGGGCTTGGTTTGGGTACGATTGGAGCAAGATGGCACCATAAAATCGTCCGTTGATAAATTTTATTCAGCTGACGACTTGCGTACGTGGGCATCCACATTTGGCGCAAATGCTGGTGATCTGCTATTGGAACTGGCCGGTGATGCCGAAAAAACCAGAAAAGCACTTGGTGAACTGCGCCTGTTGGTTGGTCAGCAATTAGGTTTGCGGAAGAAAGATGAATATGCCCCGTTGTGGGTTGTTGATTTTCCTTTGTTAGAATGGAATGAGGAAACCGGTCGCTATCACGCCATGCACCACCCCTTTACCTCACCAAAGCCAGAGGATATTTCGCTTCTAGATAGCGATCCGGGTAAAGTAAGGGCCAACGCTTACGATATGGTTTTAAATGGAACAGAGATAGGCGGAGGATCCATCCGAATTCATGATCGTACTACGCAGCAGCTCATGTTTTCTAAACTTGGATTTACTGAAGATGAGGCTAAAAGACAATTTGGATTCCTGATGGAGGCATTTGAATTCGGCGCACCGCCACACGGTGGCATCGCTTTCGGATTCGATCGCTTGTGCTCTTTATTCGGAGGCGCCGATTCGATACGCGATTTTATTGCTTTCCCAAAAAACAATTCAGGAAGGGATATGATGATTGATACGCCCTCTTCCATCAGCGAGGAGCAAATGAAGGAGTTGAATATCCGTTTAAGATAGTTCAGGATTCAATTGTGACGTGATACACGTCGGTAGTATTTCGCAGGATGTTGCCAACGAAAAATCCATTTGGTTCGCCAATGTCCTCAACCAAATCAAATTTGGTACACGCAGAAGGTAGACCGGCGAAGATTAATAAAAATTGATGACTCTTATTTGGAGGTAACCAGGTCCATTGTGGGGCGTAGCTAATATTTTCTGCATGCAATAACTCGCCACGCACACCAGAAGCACGATCCACAACAAAAGTGGTCTTCCAGATACGAATACCTGATTCAGCCGGACCGTTAGTGAAGTGACAGTGAACGTAAATTTGACTCCGTTCCAGGAGAATCGTTTTTCGCTCTAGCTCGACGGAGGTTTCTGGTAATTCCAATGCAGCTTTCAACACGTGCAAAATGGCTGTTTTGATTCGGGTTATCGATTCATCAGGTATTTTTTCGGCGTAACTCCGAACTTCTTTCGGAAAGCAGCGATAAAATGACTAGGATTTGAATAGCCGATCCGGTAAGCCACTTCATTCACCTGAAATTTTTCGGTATCTAATAATAAACGGGCCTGATCCATTTTATGATCGAATAAGTATCCGTAAACCGTATTACCATAAACCTTTTTAAATCCAACCTTGAGTTGAAATTCATTCAATCCAGCAAGTTTGGCTAGCTCACGTAAACCTGGAGGATCATCGGCCATTTTAATTAACTGTTCCTTAGCCAATTTAATTTTACGTACGGCAGCTTCATCGTTCAGGAAAGGACAATTTTCCTTTTCAGGATTCTGATTAGAGAAGTAAAGACCCAAAATTTCTAAAACCTTTCCATGGAAATATAACTTGGAGGCCACCTGCCCCGACGGTTCAGCAAACACAGACGACAGAACCACTTTCAAACCCGAGGGTATGGCACGCTCATCATAAAATTTTCTACCGGCATTCTCTTTGGCAAGAATGGGTAAACCATTCGGCTCCTCTACAAAAAGTTGATGGAGATCTTCAATCCCTACCGATAAATACACCATGCGGGTGGCCGGCTGAAGTGTTAAACGAAATGGTAAATGTTGATCCGGGTTGTAGAAAAAGTAATTAAAGTCCTCACGGATTTCACGGCTATAATGAGGTCCGAAGGCAAAAGTAGCCTGGCCAGAAAGGCAAAAATAAAAGTGAATGATGCCCGCCCGCAAGCTGCTCTCCCCTGAAACCGGCTCAGCACCCTCATTTTCAACAGAATAGAGCGAAACAGCTTCTTTAGAAAATCGGCACAATGATTTACCCGGAAAGGTATTTTCCATCCCGAGGGAATTGGACTCAGAAATATCGTTGATCATAAGCACCGCGAAATTGGATAATTTTTTGAATCAAAAGCTGAAAAATACCTCTAAAGGGATAAAAAATGTTCCCTGAACCTGTTTGGTATTTTTTATACTTAGATGGGTATTTTTTAAAAGTAGGGCACTACACTTTTGCGCCCGATTTAAGATGAAAACAGCCCTCCTTTTAGCCTTTATACCCCTCCTTTCAGCCTGGTGCCAGGACAGTCTGGTGCATACTAAGCTGGAGGCAGTAGTCATAACGGCTACCAGAAGCGAGCGCAGCTTGGCAGGTATACCGGTTCCGGTTACTGTTGTCGACAAAAATTCCTTGAAAACTATGGGCTCGGTGCGACTGCAGGATGCACTTGCTGAGCAAACCGGTCTTGTCATCGTACCCCAAATAAATGCCCAGGGAAATGGCCTCCAGCTTCAGGGCTTTAACCCCGACTACACGCTTATCCTCATCGATGGAGAACCACTAATTGGCAGGTATACCGGGTCACTCGAATTGAGCAGAATAACCACCGGTAATATCCGACAAATTGAGATTGTTAAAGGTCCCTCATCCAGTCTCTACGGCTCAGAAGCTTTGGCCGGTGTAGTTAACATCATTACCGACCAACCTGCTGTAACTGGTGGAGAGTGGAGCCTTCGGTATGGAACGAACAAAACGATGGACCTTTCCGGATCCGGAACTTTGGTAGGTAAAACCACTCGACTTTCCCTTTTTGCAAACCGTTTTGAAACCGATGGATATGATTTAAGTCCTCAAAATTTTGGTAAAACGGTTTCGCCTTTTGTAAACTATACATTCCACCCCAAACTCTTTTGGAAGCCTGCTCAAGATCTGGAGGTAACGCTTTCCTCACGATATTTTTCAGAGGATCAGCAATTCGCTTTTGATGTGCGCACTGGTGAAATCAATACGCGGACGAGAGGTAATGGTGTGACCAGAGATTTAAACATTCACCCAACCATCACTAAAATTTTCTCTTCAAAATTTAAAGCCACAGCACGATTTTATGGCTCTCAATTTGAAACCGAGACCGAGCTTAAGAAAGAATCTGGAGGAGAGCTTTTCTACAGCGATGATTTTCGTCAACAATTTCTCCGCCCTGAGCTGGTGGCCATTCATGCACCGACCCACAAACATACGCTTACGTATGGAATGGGCATGATTGGTGAACAGGTCAACACCAGTCGTTACGGCGACCTAAAAGCACGAACTCAAAATACCGCTTACAGCTTTATTCAGGATGAATGGAATCCAACCAACACTATCAATTTGGTAAGCGGGATCCGTTTGGATCAGAACAGTATTTATGGGTCTCAAATAAGTCCGAAACTTTCAGGAAGTTTTCAGTTGACAGATCAGTTCCTGATTCGGGTTTCTGGGGGTACAGGATTTAAGGCGCCAGATTTCAGACAGCTCTACTTTAACTTCACCAATTCCGCTGCCGGAGGATATGCTGTTCTGGGCTCTGAGATTATAAACGATAAATTGAAGGAGCTTGAAACGTTGGGCCAAATCGAAAACTATCTTTTTAATCCGGAAAATCTGGAGCGTATTCGTGCTGAGCGCTCAGCTTCCATTAATGCAGGTATTGATTTTGAAAAAGGTCGCACAAAAGCATACCTCAATATTTTCCATAATGAGATTACCAACCTGATCGAAAGTCAGGCCGTTGCTACCACTATCTCCGGCCAGGGCATCTTCACCTATCGAAACATCAATCAGGCGTTTACCCGTGGTGCCGAAGCTGGTCTTCAGGTAACCCTCTCGCCGTTCTGGAGTCTAAATGCAGGGCATCAGCTGCTGTTTGCCATGGATCGTATGATCTTAAATGGTGTGCGCGATGGAAATTATTTTTCACGGGATCCGGAAACATTGGTGACCACGCGACTTAAAAGAGGTGAATACTTCGGGCTTCAAAACAGAAGCAGACATTCTGGAAACTTCAAGGTGAACTACAAAGACTCAAAAGGTTGGGAAGCCTCAGTACGCTTGATCTGGAGAAGTCGATTTGGTGTTGGGGACATTCGCGGAAATATCCAAGGAGAAACCATTCCTCCTTCAGACATTAACTCCAATGGAATACTGGATCGTTACGATAACTTCGTTTCCGGATTTCTCCTGACCAACATTTCTCTGGCCAAGGAATTTAAATCGGGTATTCGGTTGCAGGCAGGAATTGATAACCTGCTCAATCACCGGGAACCTATCTTCATTCCCAATCTTCCGGGCAGATTATTCTATACGTCAATAGCATTTAAATGGAATTCTTCTTCAACAACAAATTAAAACGAACACCTATGAAAAAGTTCTCTGCGTTTTTCATCTTACCCGTAATCGCTTTATTGTTTACAGCTTGCAGCCAGGAGGGTGATCCTGGGCCAACAAAAAATACCCAACAACCCACTCCATCTTCTACGGCTATCATTTATAATTTACCGGCGGATCCAGCAACAGCCTACACCAGCACCGGAACCCCTATTGGCACGACTGGAAAATTTAAATTCTTCAGTTTTGCTACAGGTCAAACCGTTCCCAACTCCGACAGTTTAACTAACAAGTGGGATGTAGGCTTCAGAGGAACTACCATTATAGTTAATGGCTGGGCCAGCCGAATCGGTAACGGAGGTGTAAAACTTATTTCAGATATCTTCGACAATATAGCGGAAGCCCCTCAAGACGGCTACCTCACCGATGGTGAAGGCACCTACGCCATTCCGACGGGCTCCGGTAACGGTTGGTACAACTACAATGCACAGGCTGGAACCATTATACCCATCGCGGGTAAGGTTCTTGTTTTTCGAACAGGTGAGGGGAAATTCGCTAAAATGGAAATCCTTAGTTATTACAAAGACGCACCCGCTAATCCCACGCAACAATCTCCGGGAAGGTACTACACCTTTCGATACACGTTCCAGCCTGACGGAACTCGGAAGTTTTAGTTGTAGTGGGGTTTAGTTCGAAAGGGGCCGTTAGCGGCCCTTTTCTTTTTTAGGACGGAAAATTCTTCAAAAGAAGGATTAGGCACTTTAGAGGTTTTTTGTACTTTAAGAGATTGAAAAATCAAACAATGCAGCAACAACGGTATCTAAGTCTCGATGTACTACGAGGAATGGATGTAGCCCTGATGATTATTGTAAATTCACTTGGCAGCTACGACACAGCCTGGTCTCCCCTGCTACACGTCCAATGGGACGGATTCACCCTTACAGATTTGGTGTTTCCAACATTCTTATTTGTCGTTGGTAACTCCATGTACTTCAGCATGGGTAAATACGAATCGTTGGGTAATGGTGTTGTGCTCACCAAAATATTCAAAAGAACAGCTACGATATTTCTACTGGGGTATTTAATGTACTGGTTCCCATTTTTCAATATTTCAGAAACAGGTGATTTACTTTTTCGACCAATCAGTCATACACGTATTTTAGGCGTATTGCAGCGCATTGCCTTATGCTATGGCTTGGCTGCCCTGATCATCCACTATACCAAGGCAAAAGGAGCTTGGTACTTCATGGTTGGTGCGCTTATCTTTTATACCGCGGTCCTTTGGCTATTCGGAGATATGACCGTAGAAGGTAATGCGGGTACCAAGCTTGACCTGCTTATCCTTGGGTCAAATCATATGTACCAGGGTGAAGGAATTCCTTTTGACCCGGAAGGAA
>JBMSPY010000080.1:0-8565 GCA_049423005.1 Cyclobacteriaceae bacterium | reverse complement strand
TCCGTTTAGGCGGAAAGTTGACATTCAACGCGACCCCATCGGGTAAGCCAGTTTCTAAAACTTTGCGCGCAATCTTTAAAATTGGTTCATGTACATGACTAAAATCCGCATTCGAGGAGAAGTCACAGAGTGAAAATCCAATAGCAGGAGCTCCTTCTATTGCCGCCTCAATTGCTGCCGACATCGTGCCAGAATACAATACACTTATAGACGTATTACTGCCATGATTGATACCACTCACAACTAAATCTGGCTGACGAAGATCCTTCAAAACAAAATGTCGGGCCATCTTAACACAATCAGCCGGAGTGCCCGAACACTCCCAGGCGCGGATGTCCTTAAAAATAGTTGTCTCCTCAAGACGTAAGGTATCACCAACGGTAATGGCATGACCCATACCCGATTGTGGACTATCTGGAGCCACAACGATAACCTCACCAAGTTGAGCCATCAGCCCTACCAGCGTAGCAATACCCTTGGAGGTGATTCCATCATCGTTGGTCACCAGAATTAGTGGTTTGGATTGACTCATTTTTTAAATAGTGAATTGTAGTACCCAATCACCCGACCAATCTCTTCCTTGCGTTCGAGACCCAGGCGGTTGGTCTTCATATACCTTCTTACTTCCTCCGATCGGGATCCCATCATATCGATAAATTCATTTTTACTTCCAGTAACCCGTTCAATTGAACCGTCTTCCTTTAGAAGAAAATACTTATGAACAAGTACCAGACGAGAAACAGTACCATAATAAAATCCAGCATTAGAGGAGCGATATTCCAAAGATTCCTTACTCAAAAGAGTAATCTTACCTTCAGCCAACAACTCGAAAAATGCAGGCGTTTTATATCCGCCGGAGGGCGAATAGGGCAAGGCAAAAAACTGGCGGTAATTATTCAGCTGCGCATCAAAAATCTCATAAAAAATAACCTTTCGACTGGTCAGTGTTTCATACTTTCCATTACGCTCCAGCTGAATCAAATCATTCTGAGGATCATACTTGATCTTTCCACGCAGGGTATCACCGGTTTCCAGGATGGCCTTTCCCTCATGCCAGAACTCAAATGGAAATTGCTGGGCCTGCGCCTTCGATCCCAAACAAAAAATGAGTGTCACGATGGACCACAGGATCCATTTCAGTTTCTTTGGTTGGATGGCCAAGGAACGAATCATTTCTTTTTCTTTCCTATTTTCTTTTTTACTGATTTTAGAATAGTGTGACCGAGTTTATCTCTTTTCGTCAATAGATACTGTTCGTTATGCGGATTAGGTGCAATTTCAATCGGCAGATTATCAACTATTTCTAAGCCATACCCCATCAATCCTACACGTTTTCGTGGATTATTGGTGATGAGCCGAATCTTGGAGATTCCTAAATCATGAAGAATTTGGGCTCCGGTTCCATAATCCCTATGATCCATATCAAACCCCAATTGCAAATTTGCCTCTACCGTATCCAGACCCTGCTCCTGAAGTTTATAGGCCTTGAGTTTATTTAACAACCCAATCCCACGTCCCTCCTGCTTCATATAGAGTACGATGCCTTTTCCAGCCTTTTCTACCATTTGCATTGCTGCATGAAGTTGAGGGCCACAATCACAACGGCAGGATCCAAATATATCACCGGTTACACAAGAGGAATGAACGCGAACAAGTACAGGTTCATTTGACTTCCATTTTCCTTTGACCAATGCCAAGTGGGTATCTCCCGAACCAGATTGTTGGTAAGCAACCAATCGGAATTCACCGTAAGTAGTAGGCATTTTTACTTCAACCTGACGTTTAACCTGACTTTCATCCTTCATCCGGTAAGCGATGAGGTCCTTGATTGATACCAACTTCAATTTGAATTTTTTGGCCACCTTAACCAAATCCGGTAGTCGCGCCATCGATCCGTCGGTATTCATAATCTCAACCAATACACCAGCTGGACGAAAACCGGCAAGTCGGGCAAAGTCAATAGCCGCTTCGGTGTGTCCAGCCCGGCGAAGGACTCCTTCCTTTTTGGCCCGAAGCGGAAATATATGACCAGGCCGGCCGAGCTCTTCAGGTTTTGTTTCAGGATCAACGAGAGCTTTTATTGTCTTAAATCGATCATGGGCACTAATACCAGTCGTACATCCATGACCAATCAAATCTACCGAAACAGTAAAAGGAGTTTCAAAGACTGCAGTATTGGTTCCAACCATCAAAGGAAGACCAAGCTCATCGCATCGTTCCTCAGCCAATGGGGCGCAAATCAAACCTCGACCATGAGTGGCCATAAAATTGACAATCTCTGGTGTGATGCACTCCGCTGCACAGATGAAATCGCCTTCATTTTCACGGTCGTCATCATCCACAACAATGATAATCTTGCCATTCCGGATATCTTCAATAGCCTCCGGTATGGTGTTTAATCTAATTTCCGCAGATACCTTCTTTACTTTTTTCATGGTCTTTTATCCTGCAACAACAATTCCAAGTGACTGCGCAAGTTCTTTTTCAGCATCCTTCAATTGCTGATGGCGGCGTAAATGATCATCCAGCTGAGAAACATCCCCAGCCTTTTCAGCTACACCAATCTTATCAAGATTTTCCCTCAGCATTCGTTGGATAAGTCTAAACTTCAAACGATTAACATTTCCAAGAGCTAATGAACCAAGCACATCCCTGTCTTTGGGGATGTAAATATGGTACTTTTTATCCCAGTTCTCACTGATATCGTATTTGCGTGTGATCAATCCGGTAATGGCTTCACTGACCTCTGATGTGCTGTTCTCAAGTATATATCGGCTATCAATCTTTTTGCCTTCCATCCAACTGGCACATATGGTTGAATAGATTGAGCTATATAATGGATTCGAAAACTGAACATCTTCCAGCTCATGAATGAGAAAATCAGCCAGGTTGGTCTCCTCCATGGTTTCCTCCGCATAATTCAACAAGAGGCGAATGGTTTCCCGCTCCTGCTCGTAAACGACTTTTTCAGGATCAATCTTGCCAGTAATCAAGTCCTCATCCTGCACCATCCTGTCAACGGAAAGAGGAGAAACCTCCTGCTCAGGTGCTTCGCGTTCGCGACTCCTCTTTTCACGTATGATTACCTTATTTAATTCTGTAAGCAGAATACCTTCCGGCATACCCATGGTACGCGCCGTTTCCTGGACATAAACCGTACGCTTCAAGGCATCGGGTATCAGAGAAATGCTTTGCACAATGCTCCGGATAGATTCGGCTCGCTTGATTGGATCGCTGCCTGCATCTTTAACCTGAAGGCTCGCTTTAAAGGAAATGAAATCACGTGCCTGCTGCGTGAAATATTGCAGCAGCGCCGTCGTACCTGTGGATTTACTAAAACTGTCAGGATCATGACCATCCGGTAACAAAACAACCTTTACATTAAGGCCACCAGACAATAAAAGATCAATACCCCGGATAGCGGCACGAATCCCTGCATCATCACCATCAAAAACAACCGTTACATTATCAGTAAATCGGCGAATAAGTTTTACCTGTTCCTCGGTAAGTGCCGTGCCGGAAGCCGCTACAACATTTTCAACTCCGGCCTGATGCATGGAAATGACATCCGTGTATCCTTCTACCAGAAAACAATTATCAGACTGACGGATGGCATTACGTGCTTGATACATCCCGTACAGCGCCTTGCTCTTATGATAGATTTCCGTTTCCGGACTGTTGATGTACTTTGGCTGATTTTCCTTTTTTTCTTTTGAAAGAATCCGCGCACCAAATGCAATGACCTTACCGGCCAAATTATGCACAGGGAAAATCACGCGACCACGGAACCGATCGTAAGACTTGCTCTCCTGTACAACACGGAGCCCTGCCTTATCGAGAATATCTTGACTATATCCTTTCTGGATGGCCACCTGTGTAAGGTCATCCCATGAGTCAAGTGCATAGCCCAACTCAAACTTTTCTAAAGTGCGATCGTTGAAACCGCGCTCCCGGAAATAACTCAAACCAATCCCCCTGCCCTCATCTGTCTCCTGAAGATTGTGGCGGAAATGATCACGCGCAAATCCCATAACCAGGTAAAGCGATTCTTTTTGAGTGGCTTCCTCCTGCTCGGAAGGCAGAAGTTGCTCCTCCTTTATGTTGACATTATATTTTTTAGCCAAATACCGAAGGGCCTCCGGATAACTCAGCCCCTCATGTTCCATGATAAACGTAATGGCATCCCCTCCCTTTCCACTACTAAAATCCTTGAAGATGCCCTTAGAGGGAACCACATAGAAGGAAGGAGTCTTTTCATTATTGAAAGGACTCAAAGCCCGGTAGTTTTGGCCGGCCTTCTTGAGCGTTACAAAATCACTCACCACATCAACAATGTCAATGTGATTTCTGATTTCTTCGATGGTGTCGCGGGTGATCAATTCTAAACGAACAGGACCCCAAAATTAACCATTATTGATCAATCCGGGGTCCTGAAGTTTTAATACCGTAAGGCCAAATTAGCCTCCTATCCGCATAAAAATCAATTTCCGAGGTATGGGTTCACCCAAACCGTTATTTGGTTAACCCTATAATCCAGGAGGCAATTTTTCGAGCCTCAGCCTTGGGAACATTAGGCATGGCTGCCATAGGCGTAGCATACTCTGGCCAATTTTTTGGCTGAGGGTTGTAAATCAGATCAACAATTTGATCTACGGAATACTTCCGACGAGAAATATCTGTGAAAGCAGGCCCAACCTGACGCTTGGAAACATTGTGGCAAGCTGTACAGGTATTTTTTACCAACAGAGGCTCAATCTCAGCATAAGAAATGGGACCAACAGAAGCTGACGCCACTGTTTTTGATGCTGGGTTTTTTGGTTTTACCGGTGCGGGCTTTTTTCCAACAATTTCTGAATCACTGAGCTTCTCACCAGGAGCGATACTGTTTAATGTATAGTAAGCAATAGGGTGCAATAAGGGCAACCCATCTTCAGAACGAATACCCGAAAGATTCAATTCATGCAAATAGTACGACCTTAAATTATCAATCACCAGACGAACACGCTTCCGGTCATCAGAGACCTTTACTCCGCGAATGGACAATGGTTGATCGTTTACAGCCGGACTTCCATAAACTGGATGGTACTTATAAATATAGCTTCTGCCCGTGTACGCACTTAAATCCTCAGCAAGTGTTTTATCCACCGGATGCGTGAATTCAACTTCAAAACCATCCGGCATTGAACGCACCGTAAGCATCTCCATTGGAACCTTACCCATCCAGGTAAGTCGTTGAATTCCGGAATTGGTAGTGCCGGCTGAGCCCCAACCACGGTTGGTCTCGCCCACAAATAACGACCCATCGTTACCCCAACTCATACGAAGAACACCAGACTGAAATCCCTGGCGAAAATCAAAAGCCACGCCCTGATAGTTGCCATTCACTTTCTCCAAAACTACCCTCATGATTTTACTCTGTCCTTGATCGCCTACAAACAATTGACCCGAAAAAGGTCCGAAGCTTCCATTTGTATGATCGGTTAAAATCTCTGAATTGGAAATACCAAGAACACCATGCGGCAACCATACTGCAGGGAGTTTAAGCTCGGGAACAACTTTTTTAACCTCGTAGAGAAAGTCGGGGTCAGCCTCATCTTCAACATTCGATGGCTTGATGAAAGCCCCCTCACGCTTTACCTGCCTTGGATCAACATGAGCATACAGTTGCTGCGTAGTCAGCTTCACCGGTGACTCCGGTAGCTCCGACCAACGCAAGCCAGCAGGATGGCCTACAAAATCTCCTTTTGACAAATGCCAGACTCCGCCTGTTCCAACCCAATCACCTTGGTTATCGGTATAAAACAATTCACCCTCAAACATTCCGAGTCCACAAGGAGAACGCATGCCTGTGGCCCAAGGTTCAAGCTTTCCGTCAGAAGATATTTTAAACGTCCAACCCCGCCACGGCGCACGGCTTTCTCCACGCCACCACTCCTGATCGCCAAAGGCAACATTACCAGAAACAAAAAATCCGCCATCAGGGGCAAGCTTGGGTCCATAAGAATACTCATGGTAATGTCCGGATATCGGCCAGGCGTGAACAGTTTCGTAAACGTCGGCCCGACCGTCACCATTTTTATCCATAAGCTTGGTGAGCTCACCACGCTGCGCAGAATACAAAGCGCCATCGTGATACAACAAGCCCAGGGCTTCATGCAGTCCGGTCGCAAATAAGGTGAACTTGGGGTTTCCATTTTCAGCATTTGGATTTTCAATCATCCAAACATCCCCTCTTCGCGTTGCTACAGCGACCCGGCCATCGGGCATGGTAGCCACGCCACCAGCCTCTACCAAAATTCCCTCCGGCACAGGAAGGGTAATGATTTTGTAATAATCATCTTCAATAGGCATCCTTCGGGATTGAGCAATTCCGTTGACTAACGGCACAAGAATCAAAAGAATAAGAAAATAGTTTTTCATATAAATGAGTTGATGCTTCAGATATCTATGATTTTACCAGATCAAGGACCAGATTAATTTTCCAGAAGTAAATGGAACGATCAGTTCCTGTTTATTCCCAATTGTACGTATCACAGGGCTTAGGCCATTGGTCACTTTTACAAAGTAACGATGATCATCAATGGCGTATGAACCATCCGGAACCTGGCGTATAGAACTACCTTCAGCTATTTTATAATGGAGCCCCGAAACCACAACACCCTCCTTTAAAGAGATTTCATGGTTGAAAAATTTGCCCTCTGCATCCGGATAAATTTTATTGGTAATTTCTACACCTTTATAAACATATTTAAAAGAAGGCCTTCCCGTTTTGCTGTCAAGCTCAAAACCTTTGCTTGTATAGTCGCTGGTGGCGGCAGCAGGAAAAGCAGAATTAGCATTTTCCAAAATAGCCAAAGGTTGACCCAGATACGTGTATTGAGCTGCGCCTAAAGGTCGAAACGACCCGTCACCACGGTCATGCCACATCGGTGTGGCATCCACAAAATCGCCGCGCCACACACAGGAAATATTCCCAGATCCCAAATCATAGATGTAATGGATTCCACCTGGTTCGCCTACAGCTATTGTATGTGTCAACCGTTGGTTGCGATTTCCATTAAAATCCAAAAAAGCACGTAGCAATCGTGGCTCCGATCCTGGATGAACCAAAATTGATGACACTGGATTTGGATCTGGAGGATAAGAGTTGATCGCGTGCATAGCTACATCTTTGCCGTCAGCAATTCGAATCGTAAGTGATAAGCGCGGTGGCATCCAACCGGCATCTTTGTAATTTAAAATCTTATAGGTGTGCCTTCCTGCTGTTAACGACGTGGTTCCGCGATCGGTGTCCCATCGATCCGGACCTGGCTTATCGAAAATCACGCGATCATCAATTAATAAGCGTATACCACCCGTAGAAATGGTGGTGAATACGTATTCACCTGCTTCAGGAACGGTAAGCTCTCCGGAATAAACCACCGCATAAACATCCTCTACATCCAAAACCTCACAGGTAAGATCCGGACTTGTTCCTGAGTAATCAGGCTTGAGCGAAGTGAAATCTGAAAAGGTTTTGAAATTACCATGGTACACCTCGTAGGCCACTGGACCAATGGATGGCTTCACTTCTCGCAGATTCCGATAACGAATGTTTCGAAAGGCAACAGGTCCGTGATCACCCTGAATCATTAAAGGTCCGGTTGGCACTTCACGTTTATCAATAGGACCACCTGTAGGCAATGGAACTTCAAGATTATCGTGAATGATTACCCCATTTAATTGAACCAAATTGAATTTCGCATTAGCGATCTTCTTTCCAGATGCGTCAAATCGCGGTGCCTGGAAAATAATACGCATCTTTTGCCATAATCCTGGTGCCTTTGCGGCATTTGAAAGAGGAGCCTTACCCATGTAGATTTCTCCAGGCTTCGTCTCCCAGTTCCGGTATATACCTCCAATGTCAGAATACGCAGGTTTGCGAACTCCCCAACTATCCAAAATCTGAACCTCATATCGGCCCTGCAAATAAATACCTGAGTTGGACCCCTTGGGAACCATCAGCTCCAATTCGAGTTCAATGTCGCCATGTTCCATTACTGTTATCAGATGACTTCGACGTTTGTCATCATTCATATTCAATAGAATTCCTTGTCCTTCAGTGTAAGAAACGGGCTGAACGGGAATCATTTCAGGTGTAGATGATTTTTTAGACTTCTTAGACGCCACCGGTGCCGGAATTTTATCGTGTATGTCTTTCGAAGGATCAATGACTACTCCGCCCACAATCATCCAGTTACCATCCTGGGGCTTGAAGGCGGAGAGGTCTTTTAATTCCAGTGATTTCAGCCAATCACCAGTTTGTGCCTGTAGGCTTCCAACAGACATTAATACAAATAAAAAGATTAGAATTCGTGGCATTCGTTTAGCGTGTTTAGGAAAAAGTAAGCATTAAGTTTACGCACATTTATGAAAATGAACAATCTCTGGACCACAGGTAAAAAAATGGCATCAATTACACTTTTTAGAATGATTTATTGAGGACAATTTCCGTAATTGGTTCTAACAACAGAAACCATGACCTTAAATTCTTCATGTCCTTTCTAACCTTTGTGCTCTCCTTTG
>JBMSPY010000079.1:0-8581 GCA_049423005.1 Cyclobacteriaceae bacterium | reverse complement strand
TTTGATCAACTCCTTCAGAGATGTAGTCGGCAGGGAACGATACGGAGGCCGAGGGATTTGTTTGATCAACATTACCCTCAAATGGCCAATGATGCTGCGCATAAGGCATGGCACCACTGTCAAACCAAACATCAATGAGATCAGGCTCACGGTACATCGGCTTCCCGGTGGGACTTACCAGGATGATTTCATCGACGAAGGGGCGATGCAAGTCCAGTTGCTCGGGCCAGGAAGTTGTACTGAGCTTTTGCGTAATGCCTGCTGCTTCAGCTTTCGCAATTCCCTCTTTAAGCTCCTGAACAGAACCTATGCACACCTCTTCCTTTCCATCCTCTGTTCTCCAGATGGGCAACGGCGTACCCCAATAGCGCGAACGGGAAAGATTCCAGTCCACTAAATTTTCTAACCAGTTGCCAAATCGACCAGTTCCGGTTGATTCAGGTTTCCAGTTGATGGTCTTATTCAATTCAACCATCCGGTCCTTACAGGCTGTTGTCCGAATGAACCAGCTATCAAGCGGATAATATAAAACGGGTTTATCCGTACGCCAGCAATGCGGGTAGCTGTGCTCGTACTTTTCAACCTTAAAAGCTTTGTTTTCTTCCTTCAGAATGATGGAAATGATAACATCAGTGGATTTATAATCCGCATGACTCTCATCGTCACCTGAATAATTCTTCACATAAAAATCAGACGCACTTAAAATTCGATGTGTTTTGATCTTATACCGATCAATACCCTCAACCAATCGGGAGCCAATCTGATCAATAAATTTTCCTTGACGATCTACCGTTGGACATTCGTTACCAGAGACATCACGTACTGTCATCGGAGGAACACCGTATTGCTTAGAAACACGGAAGTCGTCTGAACCAAAAGTTGGCGAGGAATGTACAATACCCGTTCCATCCTCAGTGGTAACAAAATCACCTGATAAAACCTGAAAGGCTTTATCAGCGTCGTACAGTGGTGTTAAATAGGGCATTAACTGCTCGTAACGAATGCCTATAAGTTGTTTTCCGGTAAACGTGGCAACAACTTCAAATGGGATAGCCTTATCACCTGGCTTATAATCAACCAATGATAGAGCGGCATTTTTTTCTGGAAAGTATTTTCCCACTAATTCCTTAGCCAGAATTACGCTGATTGGCTTAAAGGTATATGGGTTGTAGGTATTGATCTGAACATACGTGATCTTTTCACCAACGACCAAAGAGGTATTGGAAGGTAAGGTCCAGGGCGTAGTCGTCCAGGCGAGGAGATAAACATCGCCACTATTTTTTGAATACAGCCATTCAGATTGTTCATTTCTTCGCACGGCAAATTGCGCAACAATGGAAGTGTCACGAACATCTTTATAGCATCCGGGCAAATTAAGTTCATGTGAGCTCAGCCCCGTGCCGGCTGCAGGAGAGTACGGCTGAATCGTGTAACCTTTGTACAGAAGATTACGGTTGTACAGCATTTTCAGCAGCCACCAAATAGATTCAATGTATTTGCTGTCGTATGTGATGTATGGATTTTTGAGATCAACCCAATAACCCATTTTCTCAGTGAGGTCGTCCCACTGATCTTTGTACATCATGACCGTCTCCTTACACTTTCGGTTATACTCCTCAATGGAGATGGTCTTTCCGATATCATCTTTAGTGATACCAAGTAATTTTTCTACCTGAAGCTCAACAGGAAGTCCATGGGTGTCCCAACCACCCTTACGCTCCACCTGATATCCACGCAACGTTTTGTAACGGCAAAAAATATCTTTGACCGTGCGGGCCATTACGTGATGAATTCCGGGAGTGCCATTTGCAGACGGCGGCCCTTCGTAAAAGGTAAAAACAGGGCCCTGAGCTCTGGATTCTACAGATTTTTCAAAAATTCTTTCCTGCTTCCAAAAGGAAAGAATATCAGAAGCCATTGTAGGAAAATCTAGAGCCTTATATTCTTTGTATTTCTCTGTCATCGTTAAGTCAACTTGAAACGTATTTGAAAGCGTCGCGCCCGATTAAACTATTATGAATCCTGAGATTTTTCTTCTCCGTAAAAACTTGAATCAAAGTCACTGACCATCCCCTCTTCCTCTTTGGTTCCTTTAGGCTTATCGTACGTAAGAATAAGTGCAGGCAATAAAATCATGTTGGTGAACATGGAGATGATGAGCGTGGTGGAGGTAAGAAGACCTAAGGCAATGGTTCCTCCAAAATCAGAAAACGCAAAAATGATAAAGCCCGCAAAAAGTACAACAGAGGTGTAGATGATGCTCTTTCCTGTTTCCAGTAAGCTTTCAGAAACCGAACGAGGAACGAAATAGCCGTTAATCTGCAACTCCTGACGGTATTTAGCCAGGAACCGAATGGAGTTGTCCACAGAAATACCAAACGTAATACTGAAGATCAAAGCTGTGCTCGCTTTAAGCGGAATGTCAAAATAACCCATCAATCCGGCTGTGATCATCAACGCCAGCAGATTGGGAATTAAGGAGATTAAGATCATTCGGAAATTGGCGAAAAGAAACGCCATAGAAAGCGTAATCAGTACGCAGGCCAATATGAGGCTTTCCGTCAGGTTGTTAATCAGAAAACTATTTCCCTTTATAAAAATTTTGGAGGAGCCTGTCACTCCAATAGAAACACTGTCGCTCTTTGAACGAAGGTTCTCTTTTAAATCCGCAACCAATAGAGTAGCCTTTGGCTCAATTACTTCGCGAATCAGAGAATCCATGCGCTCTGATCCTATGTCAGCCATTTGCATTGAAATGCGCATGGTGGTGAATGTCGTATCAACAAAAGACTTCATTAATCCGGACTGATCATTCTGTCCACGCATGTACCGCATGATAAATCCAGCCTCCTGTTTGGTGGGCAAATTGAAGCGATCCGGATTGTTGTTATAGAAACCTTGTTTGGCCGCTTTTACAAAACTCACCATCGACAATGGTCTGGATAGCACAGCAATACTGTCCAGTGAGTTTTCAAAATCCTCAATGGCCTGTAAATTTTTTACATCCAGTAGTGGCCTACGACGCTTGGTTTCCAGCTTCACCACTAACTCAAGTGGCATAACACCACTGAAATTTCGCTCGAAAAAGGCCAAATCTCTTTTTATAGAGCTGTCCTCTGGGAGATCATCAACCATATAAGACACGCTTCTCAGTCGCATCATGCCGGCTAATGAAAGAACAGCCAAAACAATCGATACCGTGTAAATAAGTTTTCGCTCTGTTGTGACCAGTCGGTCTGTGTAGCGCACAAAACCGCCAAGTATCCGGAAGTTGAGATGCTTCAAATGTTTTTGAGACGGCTCCGGCATCCAGGTCAGAATACCTGGAATCATCACCAAACTCACGATGAAGAGAGCAATGATGTTCAATCCCGCTACAATTCCAAACTCTCTAAGAATTGGAATATCTGTTGCCAAAAGAGTCAAAAATCCGATAGCTACAGTAAGATTGGTCAGAAAGGTTGCAAGACCCATCTTCTGAACAACAACCCGAATGGCCTCCACTTTATTCTTCCGGCGGTTGAATTCTACGTGATACTTGTTGAGAAGATAAATCGCATTGGTTATGCCGATGGTAACAATAACCGGTGGAATAAGACCGGACAACATGGTGATCTTATACCCTAACAAGGCAATTGTTCCCAAAGTCCAGACCACCAGAATGCTGATCATAAAAATGGAAAACAGCACCGCCCTGAAGGAGCGGAAAAAAATCAGCATAATAATGCCGGTCACAAGAGCCGACAGATAAAGGAAGAAGGAAAGTTCCTTACGGACTTGTTCTGCAATTTGGGCTCGGATGAAGGGAAGACCGGCATAATGCAGCTTAATTCCAGTCTCTGCTGAAAATGCTGTTCCCAGCTCAAGTAAGGAATTGGTAACCTGTACCCGTTTTACCGATTGGATGGTCTCCTTGTCAACAGAAATAAGGAGCATGGTGGCTCCGTTACCATTATTGACCAATTGTCCGCTATAAAATCCCTGTCCTTGGAAAAAATGCAGCAGGCTATCCAGTTGCTGTTGGGAGGAAAGGCTATCTGTTTCAAATAGTGGCAACAGTTTAAATTTATTTTCAACTGTGTCTTTTGATAAAATCCGGACCCTGGAAAGGGATAGGACTTCATTGACACCAGAAATCTTCCTGATTTCCCGGCAGAAAGCATCAAATCGTTTGAAATTGTCGAGGGTATAAACGGCACTATCCTGAAGCCCGACGGCGATCATATTTCCATCCTCGCCAAATTTCTCCCGAAACTGAGTCAGATAGACCATATCGGGATCATCCGAGGGGACCGTCCTGTTCAGGTCGTAACTCATTTCCACCTTAGAGGCATACCAGCCCATCAAGGCTGTAATGCCTAAAATGAGCACCATCAGAGATGCTCGGAATTTAATGATGGAATCAGCGATCTTAAGCCACATGGGCGAAATCCGTTAAAACGCGCAAAGGTAAGGAAATTAGCCCGTTATACTGGGAAAAAGAGGCCTAAACCTGAACGGTAGAACGAATAGAAAATCCAGAACAAAAAAGAGCAGAAATGAGTGGTGCAGCAAAGAAGTAACCCATTAATAATTTGGGTAGCAACGGTATCCAGGCAGCCGCCCCAAACCAATCCGGACTGAGGTAAACTAGAAACAATCCATAGGCTCCGGCCAACAATTCCCAGACAAAAGCCCATCGGTTATGACCGAGCAATTCGGTGTAGGCGTAAATAGTTAAAAATACCAACCCCCCGTAAAGAAATATACCGGGAGAGCCAATCGTGGTTATGTTAAAAAATAAGTAGCTAATGAGAGCTAGAAGCAGAAACATCTGAGTAAAAACCCAAACGAGTAAAGCTGTAGAATTCGGGATGTCAAACTTATCGTAACGAGCCACATCATCAATTTTATAAACCGGATAGCGTTCGGCTACGTCAGCTGGTCGCCAGCCCAGCGGCATGAACCAGATTTTTAACTTGTCCATCCAGTTGGCCGCGCGCCACGCATCACAAATAAGAAGCCAGAGGTGCATGAAATTGATTCGGATCGGATTCCACGTGCGCACGGGTCTGGTAACACCATAAACACACGGCACATCTGGTAACTCTTCCTGATAAGTCCCAAACCATTTATCCCAAATGATAAAAATCTGACCAAAGTTTTTATCCAGATACTGTGGATTAATCGCATGGTGTACCCGGTGATGCGATGGTGTAACGATAATTTTTTCAAGAAATCCCAGTCTTTCAATATGGCGGGTATGATACCAGAACTGCGCAAACAAGTGCAATGGGGCTACAATGCCAATGACCTGCGGAGAAATGCCAAGAAGCGCTGCCGGTAATAAAAAGATGGTAAAAAGTTTGACGATAGAAGAAATCGACTGGCGTAAGGCACAAGCGAGATTAAATTCCTCGCTGCTGTGATGAACAATGTGACTGTTCCAGAAAACATTATACGTATGCGTGATCCGGTGAATCCAGTAACCCGAAAAGTCAAGTGCGATAAAGGCAACCACGAAACTTATCCAGGAGGTCTGAAGTTCCACCACAGCAATTTGCTTTACGAGCCACGAGTAGCTGATGATGGCTACACTCAACCCCAGAACGTCTTTAGTCACATTGGTAATTCCGGAGCTTAGGCTTGAGATCATATCGTTGACACGAACGGTGTCCTCACCCCGAAACCAGCCATAAAACTTTTCGAAGAGTACCAAGACCAAAAAGGCCGGCATCGCAATGAGCAGTATTTTTCCGTAGGCCTCCATTCGATGCAAATTTAACAGGCAGCCTCAATTATACCGCCATATGCCCGATATGGCTGTTTTTGGCCGAATTGTAGCGTATATTAGCACCATGTTTAATTTTAATTCCATAAAGGACGAACTGCTAAAATTCCTTGGTGTAGACACTTTGGTACGGACCTTTACCGAATACGTAGAAGCACGGGTTGAACTCATTAAAAAGGAAATCAGAGACGAAATAGCCACTCAGGTTTCTAAAATTATTGTCATGATAATGCTCATGCTGATTGGTTTACTCACGTTGGCCTTCCTCAGCATTGCAGCAGGTTTTTTACTAAGCGAGTGGCTCGGCAGTACCACCTATGGATTTTTATGTGTAGCCGGATTGTACCTGTTATTCAGCATCATCCTATGGCTTGGAAGAGATGGCGCATCGAATGCCATCGCTGAAAACATTAAAAAGAAAATGGAACAAAAGTCCTGAAACGATGGAACTGCTGGAATCCAATGACCCTCAAAAAATTTCATTGATCAATAGGGTCAATCAAAAAAAGAGCGAACTCGAAGAGGAAGCCTCAACACTTGCTAAACGAACGGATAAGATTCTTCTTAATGCCCTGGTTATTGGAGGAACACTCGCCCTGACTTTTTTTATCGTTAGAAATCTTTCTAAAGGCAGTTCCAAAAAAGAAAAACAAGAGGATATCGAATCCAAGGATTTCATCAACCAGCAAAAGGAAAATCAATCGTCGGTTATTTCTGAAATCGGAAGCAGATTGGCTGAGGGCGCCGTGTTGTTTTTACTTGGTCTGGCTAAAGACAAACTATCCGAATACCTGAATTCCAGGGAAAAGGGAAATGAGCATACTCGGTAATCTTGAAATCAGGCGAAAAAATGGAAAGCGCACCCTCGCTGTCCTGATTGATCCTGATAAAGTTGAAGACTTCAATACCCTTCGTCACCTCATTCGTTTAACAAACGAAAATTGCATTGACCTCATCCTCGTTGGTGGCAGCTTGGTCCTCACCAACAACTTAGCGGAAATCATTCGCCAGATAAAGGAAGAAGTCCGAATTCCGGTTGTGTTGTTTCCAGGCAGTCCTCTGCAAATTGCACCTGGGGCCGACGGGGTGCTGTTGCTCTCACTCATTTCAGGGCGGAATCCGGATTTACTCATAGGCCATCATGTACAGGCCGCACCTCTTTTGAAAAATCTTGGAATGGAGATTCTGCCGACTGGTTACATGCTGATTAATTCCGGAAAAATTACTTCAGTAGCCTATGTCAGCAATACCACCCCAATCCCTGACGATAAATATACCCTGGCGGCCTGCACGGCAATGGCGGGCGAAATGTTGGGTTTGAAACTCCTCTACCTGGATGCAGGAAGCGGAGCAGAAAAAGAAATTAGTCCTCGAATGATTAATACCGTTCGTAAAGCTGTTTCGGTTCCCTTGATGGTTGGCGGCGGAATCAATACTGCAGAGAAAGCAGAAGCAGCATTACAGGCCGGTGCAGATGTGTTGATTATTGGCAACGCTTTGGAAAAAGATCCTGCTCTACTCAACGATATCGCTGAAAAAGTTTACGACTGGAACACCCGTAGCCAGGTTATCCCCGATTAAGCGAACCCACCCATGAACGCGTTTTTATCCAGAGTACTTTATACCCTTTTCATTTTACCGCTTTCCAAGCTACCCTTCCCTATTCTGTATCGCTTTTCAGATTTTCTGTACCAGATCATGTACCACTTGGTGGGTTACAGGAGAAAAGTTGTACGCCATAATTTAACAAAGTGCTTCCCCGAAAAAAGTAACGCTGAAATTATCTCCATAGAAAAAAAATTCTACCGTCATTTTTGCGACTTAGTTCTTGAAAGCTTCAAACTATTCAGCATCTCTGAGAAGGAAATCAGGGAGCGTATGATTTTCGATAATCCGGAAGTCATGAACGACTTCGTAAAAATGGGCAAGTCTGTAATCGTTGCAGGTGGACATTATGGCAATTGGGAAATGTTTGCGGTAGCCAGTCAGCTATACTGGAAACACCAGGGTGTTGCTCTTTACAAACCCCTGGCCAATCCCTGGTTTGAGCAAGTCATGCGCCAAACACGAGGACAATTCGGATTGAAAATGGTTCCCATTCAACAGACAAAAGAATTTTTCGATCAACCACAGCCACAGCCTACGGCCACCATTTTCGGAATGGATCAATCCCCCTCTAAAGTTAAATCCTCACATTGGATGAAATTTTTAGGTCAGGACACGGCTGTAATTTTTGGAACTGAAAAATATGCGCGCACCTACCAGCAACCTGTGATTTTTGGAAGGATATTAAAAGTAAAACGAGGGTACTACCGAACTCATTTCGAATTGGTAACCGATAACCCGGAATCCCTACCACATGCTTCCATTATTGAAAACGTGATGCACTTATTGGAGGCCGACATAGAAAAAGCGCCACATTGGTGGCTATGGACCCACCGACGATGGAAACACAAACGTCCGGAAAATTCAGCGCAGTAACTCGCGGGCAATAACCATGTGTTGAATCTCTGAGGTTCCCTCATAGATTTCGGTAATCTTCGCATCGCGCATCATACGCTCGACATGAAATTCACGAACATAACCATATCCGCCGTGGATCTGTACGGCCTCTGAAGTCACCTCTTGTGCTATTCGAGAGGCAAATAGCTTTGCCATGGCAGCCTCTTTTACAAAATGATGTCCGTTATCTTTCAGCCACGCAGCGTGTAGAATCATAAAACGAGCTGCATCGATCTTCATAGCCATATCGGCTAACTTAAATTGTATGGCCTGGTGTTCGGCAATAGCCTTTCCAAAAGCCTTACGCTC
>JBMSPY010000078.1:0-8594 GCA_049423005.1 Cyclobacteriaceae bacterium | reverse complement strand
GCGACTTGCATCCCCTGCTAGCGTCGATTCAATACCGTCATCAGCGAAAATTTGATCAAATGGATGTTGGATTGTACTTCAGGATGGAGCCACTGGTTTTCGGCTTGTGGTACCGTGGTGTTCCATTCAAAAAAATCAACGGAATCATTAATAATGAGTCGTTAGTCTTCTCCATTGGCTTGATTAAGAAAAGTGGAAAAAATTTAAATGATATTTTGAATATCGGTTATAGCTATGACTACACCATTTCGAAACTTGGACCTGTCAGTGGTGGGGCACATGAAGTTAGTCTGGTCTATTCTTGGCCGATACGCAACCCCCGGAAACCAGCCAAAGACAAATTGATTATTCCTTGCCCTACTTTTTAAATGGGCGAAAATTAATCCTCAGAACCCGAGCCTAGCTTACAAACGGAGTCCACTCCTATATGAAGTAAAGCATCTCCGGCATTAATTACCGGGTTATTATTTAACCCAACCACATAACCTGCTGCATTGGCGTAGACCGGTTCTTTGAATTCCCCAAAAGGATCTGTGATGGAGCCAACCAACTGATCTTTCTCAATAAAATCTCCGGCGTTAATCAAAACCTGAAATAACCCAGCATGCTTCGCACGAACCCAGGAAGAACTCCAGATCTTTTTACTTTGTTCAGCTGCATCCGGTGCCCAATCAATCATTTTTAGATGCTTCATTAGTCTCAAGGTGCCATTGATGCCTTCTTCAATGGCATATTGATCGAATCGAATAGACTCTCCTCCCTCGTAAACAATAATACGCTTACCTTTTTTTGCAGCCGTTTGTCGGAGCGAATGAGGGCGAAAACCAGAATCAATAATAAAGGGTGCACAAAAAGCTTCAGAAAGCTCCACGTTAATCGGATCTGACATCACACAACGGACCTGAGGATAATTTGTCCTCATAGCGCCTCCCGTATGGAAATCAATTCCATAATCAATTACGGGAATGATTTGATGAGTCACATGCCAGGCCACCCGCGACGCAAGCGAACCATTCTTTGAGCCAGGGAATGAACGGTTAATATCCTTGCCGTCGGGCACTTCTCTTGAATAGTTCAAAAAGCCGTAGACATTAAGGATCGGAATGCAAACCAATGTTCCACGTTGAATCCGGTGAAACCCAGAATCAATAATTCTCCTCACGATTTCCATTCCATTTATCTCATCGCCGTGCATACCCGCCATCAAACCTAAAACTGGTCCATCTTCACCACCCCGACTGACATAAATGGGAGTATCAATAACCGTGTGGGATGGCAACCTGGCTATATTAATGTTAACCTCCCGGAATTCTCCAGGTTTAATCTCTTGACCGGCTATAGCAACTTTTTTCATGAGGGTAGCAGTAGGTGCACTTCAGAAAATTACCAAAAAACAACGTAATCCCTGGCTAGGACGTAAAACTGAGAAAGTGCGTAAATTGGCAGTCCTATGGCCAAACTGAAGAACATCATCAAACAGTTATCCGATCGGGATTTTCAGGCCATTCACGATTCGTTGCAAAGCAGTGGCGCAGAAAAATCAGCGTATTTGATGCGGTCCTTACGGGACCATAATCTGCCCGATAGTAAGATTATGGTTGAGTTGGATGTAAACGCCAACGCTTATTATACACTCCGCTCCAGACTGAATCAAAAGATCGAGGAGCATCTGCTCCAGCAGATGGAAAGCCCCAGAACCGATATTCTTAAAAAACTTGCGAATATCAATGAGGTGGTCTTCACCAAAAAACGAACCATCAGTATTGCCACCCTCAAAAAAATTGAAAAAGAATTAATCGACTACGATCTGGCCAATGAGCTTACAGTGGTATATAAGCACCTGAAAAAGCTACACATCAATTCATCGGAACAATTTCATTATTCTCAACTATACAACCGGCACGTCGCTTACACTTTAGCCATTGACAAAGCCGAGCAGGTATTGGCGGAATATTTTAAAAAATTTGGAGTGTACTATTTCTCAGCTTCAGAACAGGAGAAGCTTGGGCTGACCCTGCAACTTCGAGAGATGAGAAATGTTTCCAGACTGTACCAATCGCATCGGCTGTATGTCTTCTATTCCTGCATGTGTCTTTTTCACCAACTCTTTGTTGAGGAAGAAGATTCAAAGAGTGATGAGTTTGAGGCACCGGAAGATATCTTCGTAAAGGTTCAGAAGATCTTTGAAACGTATCCCATGGATCCGTTGTATTATCACCTGAACTTGGTTTTTTCCTTTCTTAAGTTGGAATATTACAATCATTACCGGGTTTTCAAACAAGCAGAAAAATATTACGAGGAAATTAACGATGCTGCCACCAACCTGCTGATGAATTATGGACACTATACTTTTGTGTCCCAATTCCTGATTTCCAAGCTAATTCGTGCTTTACGGCTGGGAGTAGAGGCGGAGTTGTATGCAGAAAATGAAAATCTTTTCCGGGAGCTGGAAACAGATTACTCCGATATTCCAAGCTATACCATTTACCAGGTCTACCGCGCACTGTCTAATTATTATGTAGAGAAATACGATCAGTCTGCACGAATTTTAAATGACTTATTAAACGATGTAAGCCTCAAAGCATATCCTTTTGTTTACATGGAAGTAAAAGTAGTGTTGGCTCTACAGTACTGTTTACAAAATGACCCCGAATTATTCAGCCAACTATCCAATTCCATCCAACGTCAGGTTCGATTGCACAGCAAAGAGTCCTGTGAAAACATACTGATGTTTTTAAAACTGATGAAATCTGCCTTAAGCGATTCAAAAAAAGAAAAACAGAAAAAACTAACCGCCATCGCTGAACGCATCCGCGTTATTCCACAAAGTCCCTGGTTTTCACCAACCAGTTTTATTCGTTTGGATGAGCCTCTGATAAAAAAATTGACGGCCCTCGATAGTTATACTTCCATTTGAGTAATACTCTGATGACTCAATGGCTTATTTAGAAACAACTGGACCGTGCCGTATTTTTTGGACTGGGTATAGTCCTGAGGATTAACAGAAGAAGTAAGCATTACAATTTTTATTTTTTGCTTGGTACGCGCACTGAGTTTTTCAAACTCATCTAAAAATTGAAATCCATCCATCAGCGGCATATCGATATCCAGAAATATAATATTTGGAATAACAGGATCGGGATCCGGAAGCTTCTCTACGTTTCGCAGAAATTCAATTGCACTGCGCGCTCCTGTATGCGTAAAAATGATCTCTGTGATATCTGCCGCCTCTATCATTTTCTGGTTGATCAGATTATCGATCTCACTATCATCAACCAACATTACCAACTTGTACTTTTTGCCAGCCATCGATCAGGGGTTTGGTTTCAAGCTAGTCAATAGCCCTCTGACTTCAAACATCAAAACGGATACCTTGTGCCAATGGGAGGGTTTTGCCATAATTTATGGTATTGGTTTGGCGGCGCATGTAGGCTTTCCAGGCATCTGAACCCGATTCCCGACCCCCTCCGGTTTCCTTTTCCCCACCAAAGGCTCCCCCAATCTCTGCGCCGGAAGTTCCAATATTAATGTTTGCAATACCGCAGTCAGAACCAGATGCTGAAAGGAAGACCTCCATTTCATTCATATTGGTTGTCATCATAGCAGAGGACAATCCTTGTCGAACTCCATTTTGAATAGAAATGGCCTCTTCAAGTTTCTTATACCTCATGAGGTAAAGAATTGGTGCAAAAGTTTCTTCCTGTACAATTTTCATATGGTTAGTAACCTCAGCCACAGCCGGCTTAACGTAACAACCGGATTCAAATCCCTTTCCTGAAAGCACACCACCTTGGACCACGATTTTTCCTCCCTGCTTTTTAATTTGAGCCAACGCATTTTCGTAGGACTTTACGGCAGCTTTATCGATCAGTGGACCAACATGGTTTTGTGAATCCAGAGGATTTCCAATACGTACCTGACCGTAGGCTTTCACCAATCGGTCTCTAAACGCCGAATAAACTTTTTCATGGATAATCAGTCTTCGCGTAGTGGTGCACCGCTGACCGGCCGTTCCAACTGCACCAAAAACAACACCTCTTAAAGCCATATCCAAATCTGCATGCTCCGAAATAATGATGGCGTTATTACCACCCAGCTCAAGTAAGGATCTTCCCAATCGAGCGGCAACAGTTTTCGCAACCGCCATACCCATACGGGTACTGCCAGTCGCTGAAACCAACGGTATAGCAGGATGAGAAGAAATCATCTCACCAATAGCTGCCCCTCCATTAACCACACAACTAACGCCCTCTGGAACATCATTATTTTTGAAAACCTCAGCAACAATATGCTGACAGGCCACGCTGCACAAAGGCGTCTTTTCAGAAGGCTTCCAAATACAGGTATCACCACATACCCAGGCAATCATGGCATTCCAGGACCAGACAGCGACTGGAAAATTAAAAGCGGATATTATACCCACAACACCAAGAGGATGATACTGCTCATACATCCGATGCATTGGTCGCTCGGAATGCATGGTCAGTCCATGCAATTGTCTGGATAATCCGACCGCAAAGTCACAGATGTCAATCATTTCCTGAACCTCACCCAAACCCTCCTGAAGAGATTTACCCATTTCATAGGAAACCAGAATACCCAACTCCTGCTTTTTAGCGCGTAGCGCCTCACCAATTTGCCGGACTACTTCACCTCTTTTGGGCGCCGGTACCAAGCGCCATTTCAAAAAGGCAGCCTGTGCTTCCTGAACTACTTTTTCAAAAGCAGCTTTGTCAGCCGGAACGACCTCTCCAATTTTTTTTCCATCAACCGGGGAAAAGGAAACAATTGGCTTTGCCTTTACCGAAAGCCATTTCTTTCCGGTACTTACGCCGGAGTTAGAGGCCTTCACATTCAATGATTTCAAAACCTGATGGATATCACTTGGGTTCATTTGGGTCAGTTTTAAGTAAAAATAGCTGAAAGGGGTTGGCCTATAAAATGAAAATGGCAGCTACCTGAGGAAGCTGCCATTTTGAGTGGTTAATAGACTCCAGTTAATTAACCTTTATGGTCGTCTTGAGATTTTTTTGTTCGTCCTTTGGAAGTATCACCTGGAGAATCCCATCCTTATATGAGGCTTCAATTTTTGAAGCCAGAACTCCATCAGGCAAACGGAAAGCCCGGCTAAAACTTCCATAACTTATTTCTACAATATGGAATTTTGCAGGATTCTCCTCGCGTTTGGTCTTGCGCTCTCCGCTTATGGTCAAAAACTGATCATCCAAATCCAACCGAAAATCGTCCTTTTTCATTCCCGGTGCGGCCAGGTGAATCTCAAAAGCCTTCTCCGTTTCCAGAATATCGACCCCTGGTAAAAAGGACCTGCCTCCGGATAAGGTTAGCTCATCATTAAACAATTGATCTACCAGACTGCGGAAGGTTACTGGTACAAAGTCGTTAGTTTTTGTTCTTATCAGATTCATATGTTAAGGGTTAAAATCTTTCCCTGGACCTTCCCATACAAATCTCCTACCGCAACCATATTTACGCCATAGTGACATATTTTCTATCAATTTTTAAATTAATGCGTCATTATGACATAGTTGCAACTAATTGTACCTCATCAAAACATTTGATCTTGTTAAAAAAATTATGTGGTCAAATCTGAATAAATTTTCTTTAATTGCCCTTGATAACATTGTTATCGGCGTTCTTTCATCATTCCTTACTTACCTGCCATTTAATTTATGGCTGTGCGCAACCTCCACGTGACCAAACCAAACCGTTGCTTAAGGAATGATGAGTTAAAAAGGGGCTTCGGCCCCTTTTTTAATTTCGCTCATGTAAAACTCTGGGATTAGCTCAGTTTTTCTTTCCCCGCTTCAGATCGCGGAAAAATTTGGCCCAATTGAATGGATTTAGGAATGGATTAACCCTTGGCTGAAAACGTTCGGTGTAACCGGCTGCCGTTTGTTCCATATAATAACGGTAATTCAAATCAGCATCCATGGGCGCCGTACGAACCATAAGAGCCATTAGCTCAGCATTTAGGTTTTTTCGATCAATTTGGCCCTCATCCAGGGGAATATTCAGGGCGAGCACTGCTTGTTTAAAAACTTCCTCGGTAGGAAAAGGAGTAATGGTTACTTGATTCAAAAAAGTAACATCTTCCACCATCTCAATAATCAACGTTAGGAAATCAGAGTAATGATTGGGGACAATATAGTGTTGACGAACGTAGCCGACAGCACTTATAACCACACTATCACCAACCAAAACAGGCATGGAAAAAAATCCAGCTGCATTCGTCACTGCCCCCCTACCGGCTTTAGGAACGTATACGTGAACGCCAGCAACCGCACGTGAACTGTCCGTACCAATAACAACACCAGAAAGCTGAATAACCCTCTTCTGATATTGCTGGGCTAAAGCCGAAGAGCCTCCTGCCATCAAAAGCATTAAAAAAATACCAATTCGGAGATATCGGTTCATGTAACCCTTGGAATACTCCAAAAATAGAAAAATCCCGTGCAAAGAGGGCCTAAACAAGTCAAACATCAGCTTTTATCGGTCTACAGACGCTTCTTAAACGTTAAATTACCCAAACGGTTAATGCTCAATTCCCAATTATGGTTAATTTTGTATTCTTAAGCAGATGAATATGAATGCAATCCTGTTGTTTTTAGGTGGTGTTGGCTTCCAGGAAATTCTCCTGATTGGTCTTTTTGTACTCATTTTCTTTGGAGCAAAGAAGATTCCTGAATTCATGAAAGGTCTTGGAAAGGGCGTTCGGGAGTTCAAAGATTCCATGAATGATGTAAAACGCGACTTGGAAGATACCAGTCGCGATGCTTCGCGAAAGCTGGAAGACAACAAGTAAACCTTGGCACATTATCCGGACTATGCACAATTCCGGAAAGATCTCCTTGCCGGTAAAATAACCTGCAGGGATCAAGTCCTATGGCATTTGCAACAAATTGATCATCATCGATCACTGAATTGCTTTCTTACGGTTTTTGAGAAAGAGGCACTCGAACGAGCCGATGCCATTGACCATAAAATCAAACATGGCTCCTTTGGTAAACTGGCCGGATTAGTCGTTGGACTAAAAGACGTTCTGAGTTTTCAAGACCACCCCCTCCAAGCCTCAAGCAAAATTCTAAATGGGTTTACCGCTCAGTACAACGCAACAGCCGTTCAACGACTTTTGAATGAAGACGCCATCATCATCGGCAGACAAAACTGTGACGAATTTGGAATGGGTTCCTCCAACGAACATTCGGCTTTTGGGCCTGCTCGAAACCCATTTGATGCGACACGAACTCCAGGCGGGTCATCCGGAGGATCTGCTGCCGCTGTAGCCAAAGGGTTGTGTCAGGTCTCGTTGGGTTCTGATACAGGTGGATCTGTGCGCCAGCCCGCATCTTTTTGCGGTGTAGTAGGAATCAAGCCAACCTATTCCCGTATTTCCCGACATGGTCTTGTGGCCTACGCTTCCTCATTTGATACCATTGGTATTTTAGCCACAAGCATTTACGATTGCGCCCTTACGTTAGAGGTTATAGCAGGTGCAGATTCTTTTGACAGCACTGTCTCCAGACAGGTCGTACCTGCTTATTCTCAAAACCTCATGTCAGCCTTTGACCGTAGGTTCAGGATTGCTGTACTTCAAAATTTCCCGGAAGAGGGTATAATGCCTGAAATTATTGAGGTCATGAAAGCAAAAGCTGAACACCTCAGAAATAAGGGTCACGAAATTATCCCGTTTCATTTTCCATTTACTGATTTTGTTTTACCAACCTATTATATTCTAACCACAGCCGAAGCAAGTTCAAATCTTTCCAGATATGACGGAGTACGGTTTGGTCACAGAAGTGACCAGTGCATAGATCTGGAATCGATGTACAAAAAATCACGCTCGGAAGGATTTGGAGCAGAGGTACAACGACGCATCTTATTAGGAAACTTTGTGCTCTCCTCTGATTACTACGATTCTTATTTTGCACAGGCCCAGAAAGTAAGAAGGCTTATCCGGGATACCTTTCGAAAACTTTTTGAGACCACAGATTTGTTACTAATGCCTACGGCTCCTACTACAGCATTTAAAATTGGTGAGCATCAACAGGATCCTGTAAAAATGTTTTTAGCTGACCTTTTTTCGGTTCAGGCAAACGTAGCAGGCTTACCTGCCATTTCCGTTCCCTGTGGCCAGGATAGAAACGGGTTACCCATCGGACTGCAATTGATGGCTTCCGAATTCAAAGAAATTGATTTACTGCAGGGCGCACTGCTCCTCTCGTCAAAAGCTTAGACGTGTTTTTTTGTATCTTTAACTTTCATGAAAAAAAATACGACGATTTGGACTTTGTTTCTGGCTCTGCTGACAACGGTCAGTTTGGCTCAAGATGACTCCAATACAATTGTCGCAGCTGATTCAAGCAGTTTGGTGGTACCTTCCGATTCCCTGCATGAAGAACTTTATGTAGTTGCTCCAGCTTTTGAATTTATTCCTGGAGAAGATTCGCCTGAACTCGTTGCCGACCGGCTCTCTTGTCTGAGTACATCGGCTTTCCCGTTGACCTACAATAAAACCATTCAATCATTTATCGATTATTTTACGATTCGTGACCGAGAGTGGACCAAATCGATGC
>JBMSPY010000077.1:0-8600 GCA_049423005.1 Cyclobacteriaceae bacterium | reverse complement strand
CTACCAAAACCACAGAGCCTGGTTTCAAGCTTGAGAAAACAGAGAAATTTCTATTTAGATCTTTCGTGGATTGTAACATGGCTGAAGTATGGATCGCTGATACTTTTCGCATCTTTCCAGGTAAACATGGTGAGGATACCCTATGGGGATATTCCGATAACCTGCGTTTTGGAAATGGCAAAAATGCAGATGAAGCATTCTCCAATCAGTTTGAGGATCTCATCCAACCCGATATGCCGCCGAATGTTAAACCGTCGGTTTATGTAAAACAATGGAGCGATCCTTCAGCCGAAAAAGGCGTTGTTGGTGCCGTTTGGTTTGAGACGGTCTATCAGGATGCGCGTGATGCCTCCGGCAAAACATTGTATGCTGTGTACCACAACGAAAATTATCCTTGGAATTTTCCTTATGATCCCGTGTCCGGACAGGGTTATATCGATAAACATTGGCCACGTGGACTTACCGGACCTCATTCGCCTGCGGCTGTATCCAGGATTGGTATCATGAAATCCATCAATGGAGGTTACAAGTGGGAAAATAAAGGGATTTTTATTGAAGACCTGCAACCCAGAATGATCCTGAAACCTCACAACACCTCCAATACCTTTGCCGGTGGTGTTGGTGATCCGTCAGCTGTGGCCAGCGGCGATTACCTGTATCTTTTTTATGGCGAATACGGCTATCCCGGCACATACGATTCAGCAACGTACAATCCGGATGTGGAATGGAGCGGACAGTGCATCAGTGTTGCGCGTATCCGCATCGACGATCTTGACAATCCCGCAGGTAAAGCCAGAAGATGGGATGGCAAAAGTTTCAACGGAGCACCTGATGGCATTGGAGCTCCCGTTCGTTCCTTACAAATTCCACTAAATGAAGGGGGCGGCGCCTCCTCTGCCCCTGATAAAGAATTTCATTGGGGACCTTCGGTAAGCTGGAACACCTATTTGAACTGCTGGGTAATGTTGATGGGAAAAGTAGAATCCAAGTCATGGGTTGGAAGCAGTATTTGGATCTCCTATAACTTTAACAAAGACCTTGGTGAAGGTGATCATTCACAACAGTGGACGAAACCAAAAATGATTCTGGATAAACCAGGTCATATTCTGTGGTATCCTTCACTTCAACCAATGAACACCGAAGAAGATATTCAAAATCGGTATACCTGCACCCGACTTGGCAAACGCGCACGACTGTTCTTTAAAGATCAGGCGGGACCATACTCCGAATACCTGTCGGAGTACATCATTGAATTTGAGAAGTAAACCTTTTTAGTGTAAACACAATTTCCTGAGATCCTGGATATCTCCTCGAAAGGTATTTCCGTCGACATATTCCTTGACACCGCTTAGAGGAAGCCTATCTGTGAACTGATGGAATAACCATGGAAGATCCTTGATGCGGTGTTCACCATCGTAGGCAGCAATCCATAATGGATAACCTTTCAAATGTCCTTCAAAGTAACGCTTGTAAAATGCCAATCCGGTGTAGAGCACAGGGTTTACACCGTACTTTTCCTCTGCCATGTGCATCCATTCCTTCACTCCTGCCCTCAACTTATCATCCGATAATCTACCGATACGTTCCACATCCAGCACCGGCCGAAAATCACCTTTCTCCAAATTAACCGATTTACTAAAGTTTCTGAATTGCATCACCGGATCATCGCCTGGTCGGTAGTAATGATATGCACCACGTAAATAACCGTGTTGTTTGGCTTGTCCCCAGTTTTCCTTAAAGTGACGATCGCTACCACTGCTTCCCATGGTAGCCCTGATAAATACAAAACGTATCGGATGGTGCGAGGTCTTTACTTCATTCCAATTAATGGAGCCGGAGTAATGCGACACATCGATACCGAGCACATAACCACTTTCTGCTTCAACTACAATTTCTTCCTCCTGACTAAACCATCCACTCACACGCAAGACAAACGGTATAACCGCCACTACCAAAGCTGCGATCAGGAATACCATTCGTCCACTAATTACAATTTTTCGTTTGCGTGCACGTGCCGGCCTACCGGGCACGATCAATGGCCAAAACAACAGCACTAGGATTAACCCTACAGAAACAACCTCCGCAAAAAATAAAGCAGGATGTCTACTCTTGTAGAACGAGAGAAAGTCAATGAAGTCCCGTAAAAATTCCATCATCCTCCGGCAGGTAAAGGAAGTATCAAAAATTTACAGAATGATTCCCTTTTTAATGAGTTGTCCGAGCGTAAGTACGTGGACTTCTTTGTTGGTTTTATAACCAATCGCCTCGAAGCAATACAATAAATGGTCACCACCGGTATCAAAGCAATCGATTGTTTTCAATTCGATCAAGGCCACAGCATCTTTAAGCACCCTGAAATGCTTCCAATCAGTAAGCAGATTCTTCTTTTCCAAATAGCGCTGTTTCTGAAAATTTCTACCAGATTTTTTTCCGAGTGGATTTACAAGCGAAGCTTGAGAACGATCCAGTAGCTGCAACACTGCAGTAGAACCATTGGTCAGGTTTTCCAATGTCCGGGTATTCTTATAAACAGCCACCAGGTATTGTTTCGGTTTCATGCTGACAGCCGAAACATAGGTGCAAATGTTCATATTCAGGCCTTCTTGGCCTGAAGTGGCCAGGCTATACACCGGCACATCCGGAATGTTCCAGGGACGGCGCATAGCTCTGGGCAATAGTTTGGTAAATAGTTACCTAGAGAAAATTACTTATCTAATACAGAGATCTCACCCAAACTATTGGATAGCGCACGGCCACGAAGCAGGTGGTTGTAAACAATGCCCTTTTCAAAGTCCAATACCTGAGCCACACCGATGCCATTGGCCTCTCCCCAGGTGATGAACATTTTGCTTTCATCGATCGATTCCAGGACATAGGTTTCATTCTCTTTGACACCCTTTTCCTCTACGGCCATAGCTTCCCAGTGCATCGTGGTATCGGTATCTAAGGTTACATGGTACACACTTTCTCCGTAACGGTACTCAATAGTTTTTCCTACCAGATCTTTAGGAGTCAAACGAACAGCAGTGGTATCTTCTGAAGCATCTTCAGTTACCGGCTTTTCCGTTGGTTGACAGGCAAAAGCCAGCCAAAGGGAGCACAAAAGAAAAATTCCAGAAACGTGTTTCATAGATTATTTGGGTTGTTGTTGCAAAAAGGTAAGTAAATCGGCCATATCCTGATGAGTCATATTCGACTCAAGTCCTTCCATCATCAGTGATGTACCAAGAGAGGTAAAAGATTTTATATCTTGTTTGTAAACGGTAACCGTAGCGCCACCCATCTTACGGATTACAACAAATTGGTCGGTTTCCTTATCTACAATTCCCATGTGAATTTCTCCTCCTTTGGTATCCACTCGGTGGTTGATGTATTTAGTATCCACAGCCGAATTAGGATCGATGATCTCGTGCATAATGGACTCTTTGCTCTTTCGATTGATTTCCGTCAGCACTGGTCCGACTGAATTTCCAACGGCACCGTACTGATGGCAGCTGCTGCACATGCTTTGGTAGACCTTTAAACCATTTTCAGCCGCTCCTTTTAGGGCGAGAGCCGGTTTCATTTTTTCAAAAGCTTCTTTTCGTGTACTCACACCTGAATCGGAAAAAAGCTTTTCAGCGCGGCGTTTGGTTTCCGGACTGTCGTTCCAACGCAACAATTGACGGCGACGTTCCAAATCGAAGTTCATCTCACCAATATTAATCACTCCTTGTTCCAATCCATCCAACAGCGCATCGTGATGGACTTCCTTATACAACAATAAGTCGCTAGCATAGCGGCGAAGCTGCGGACCTAATCCTGACCATTGTTTAACGATTTGATAGCCTATTTCAGGCTCCTCAAATTCAACGAACTGACGAAGCGCAGCTTCCTGAATACCCAATGGTTCTGTATTATTCAGACAGCCGAACAACACCTGGGCTTTTTGTTTGTACGGCATGAATCTGATGAGGTCGAATTGCAACTGCCGCACACTGTCGGGAATATTTCGGTCAGCAAGCGTTTTCAAAGCTTCTTTGCTCAAACTTGCAAATGCCTCTGATACCGGCAATCCAGCTTGGTGGCGAATGGACGCCGCAGCGGCAATCAATCCGATGTCACCGGTAGCCTCCAATTTCTGTAGCGCTTCAGTAGCCTTTGCTTTGGCGGTTCCTGAAAAATCGGGCTGACCTTCCATAAGCTTTTCAAGTACTACTTTTTTATCGGAGCCATTCAGGTTTGTCTCAGCTACAGAGCCGAGTACAAACAAAGCCTGACTTTGATCGCGGGCGGCGACAAGAGCCAATGAGCTAAGTGCTTTTGTTTTGGCCTCAAATGATTTAGAGGCCACGCTTCCAAAGAGTTGTCCAGGTGCCTGGCGGCCGGCCAACGTCCAGGAGGCCACCTGCCATTCATCCATTGGCAGATCCACCACCTTGGATAGAGCATTTACTACTTTTTCACCGGTTAGCTGATCGGAGGAGGCCGTTGAAACAGAAAGTGCAGCCTGCATCCGTACGCGGGGCTCGTCATCTGATAATCTTTCAATAACTGCATCCAATAGCTTTGGTTCTGCAGCGAAGTAATTCTCCGCAATCACCAAAGCATGTTCACGAACGGCAACAGCCTTGTCTTTTAAAGCCTTTTCAAGTACCGCAGTCGTTAATGCTTTTTTGCCATGAAGAACCCATAAAGCATGAATAGATGCAGCTTCTTTTCCACTAGCCATTGTGGTAAGCACTTCTAGTTGATCCGTTGTAAGTTCTGAATCCATCAACAATCGGTGGGCGGTACGGACGACCCATTGATTGGAGTGAGTCAGAGATCGGATCAAACCTTCCGGCGTTTTGAATTCAGCATAATCAAAAGCTTTGTGATCGCTTTGTTTTTTTGTCACCCGGTAGAGACGGCCTTTGTCTTTACCAGCATTGAGATCCAATGTTTTTTCAATGTCATCTGGAATCCACTCCGGGTGTTCGATGACTGCACGGTACATATCGACGATGTACATCGCACCATCCGGACCAACGCTCATGTTAACCGGACGGAAGGATCGGTCGGTGCTCGCTATAAAATCTCTTCCTTCGAGCATACGAGAAGCTTTGAACGAGGCACCAGAAGGTTTAAGCTTATCCACGTGAATAAGATTAAGTACCACATCGGCCACCCAAACGGTTTCGTCGTACTCTTTTCCAAATTGACCGCCTCCATAAAATGTTACACCGCAAGAGCCGGAAAAATAACCGGACTGTTCTGGGTGGTTGACCCTCGACTCCTGTTCACCAATCGGGTAAATCCGAGCCAGACCATTTTCTTCATGGTCAGAAATTACGGTTAAGCTATGATCTCTCAACAAGCGAATATCTTTCTGATAGCGATCCGGAAAAACCAAATGAGAAATATGTTCAAGGTTGTGCGTTTCAAAGAGATGACCACCATGATCCACTGCAAGTCCATAACCTCCGGAAGATTCACCAATGCGCTCCAATTGTTTGCTCTCCAGGTTAAATCGAAAATCATCGCCGCGCAAATCCATAGCCTGGTCTTCGTAGCCCCACCAGTAAGGATTTCCTGAATTACCTCCGTTTACAGCATAAATCCAATTGTCGTGTCCGAAGATTAGTCCGTTATAATTGTGCTGCAGATTTCCCGTAGAAAATCCACCCATCAATGTATCGATCGCATCAGCCTTTTTATCAAAGTCTGTGTCTTTTACAAAAAGTAAATACGGAGGAGCAGCCACCAGTATCCCTTTCTTGTAGGGCATGATGGAGGAAGCCAATTGCATACTATCTGCAAAGACAGAGCTCTGATCGTAAACTCCGTCGTTGTTTGAATCCTCCAACCGCACAATTCTGCTTTGCCGGTCCTCGTAGGGATAACCTGGCATTTCCAATACAAAGGCTTCACCCTCCTCGGTAAACTCAAGATCAACAGGATCTTTGATCAGCGGCTCCGATGCCACAAGTTCCATGTGAAAACCATCCTCAATTTGGAATCCTTCCGGAGCAGTTCCAGATTTCTGTGAACAGGAAACCAACAGTATGATGAAAAGACAAGATAAAAGGAGATGCAGTCTTTGGCGCATAGTTGTATTTAAGCCGGAAAAATAAGCATTGCACTGAAATTCGAATGCCCGGAAAGGGATCTTCCAAAACAAATAATTCATTAAAATCTGCGTGTTTAAACGCGCGAATTTATGAAAGCAGCAATAATCCTAACGACTGTTTGTACTATTAACCTAATTGATTTAAAATTGCAGCCGTAATCCTTCAAAATGGCTTTTTTTCCTGTCCAGAAGACTACCGCCTCACGAATGGGGCAGGTTGATTTTAAAAATCTAGAATTTGGCCTTCACATTTCCGACCACATGTTGGTTGCAGAGTTCTCAGATGGAGAATGGAGAAATGCCACCATAGTACCCTATGGACCAATGACCTTCTTCCCTGCGATGATGGCACTTCATTATGGTCAATCTGTTTTTGAGGGCATGAAAGCCTTCAGGATGGACAATGGAGATATTTCAGTGTTTCGACCGCACACACACCTGGACCGTTTCAACCGATCCTTGGAGCGAATGTGTATGCCTACCGTCCCTGCATCCTTATTTCTGGATGGATTATTCGAACTCATTAAAGTAGATCAAGATTGGGTATCAGGCTTTCCCGGCAACTCTCTTTATTTACGTCCGTTCTGTTTTGCATCTGAACCCAGATTAAAAATAAAAGTTGCTGAAAAGTATCACTTCATTATCCTCACGAGTCCAGCGGGTCCTTACCACACCAAACCGTATCGGCTAAAAGTTGAAACAGAATATACACGCACGGTGGAAGGAGGAACAGGTTTTGCCAAGTGCGCAGGTAACTATGGCAGTAGCTACTATCCGATGCAGCTGGCTTTGAAAGAGGGTTATGATCAGTTGTTATGGACCGATGGTAAAGAACACCGATATATCGATGAAGTTGGTATGATGAATGTGATGTTCGTTATCGATGGTGTCCTTACCACCCCTAAGCTAAACACAGCTATTCTATCGGGTGTGACGCGCGACTCCGTTCTTACTCTTGCCCGTCAGATGGGAATGCCAGTGGAAGAACGTCGTATTTCTGTGGATGAAATTGAATCCGGACTACAAGCGGGAAAAGTAACCGAAGCATTTGGAACCGGTACAGCGGCTGTAGTCGCACCTATTGCGACGATATCCATTTCCGGAAAAGATTACCACATACCCACCCCAACTACTGAATCAATTCAAAACAAAGTAAAAGAAATGCTGAATGGCATTCGAGCCGGACGCATTGCTGATACGCACGCCTGGAATCAGATAATCCGCTTTTAAGCGCTATGATCGAACCGAAGACATCACGTAAAACGTTCGAAGACTTTGGAAATCCTCAGGTAGCAGCCCTACCCCATCACCTTAAAAAATATATCGTCGATCAGTACTACGATCATTATACCCCGGTCGACCATGCGCTTTGGCGTTATGTCATGCGTCAAAATTACAGCTACCTGAAGGACGCAGCCTATTACCCGTATATCCCCGGATTACGAAAGGCCGGTCTGACGATTGAGAAAATTCCAAGTCTGCAGGAAATGAACGACGCCTTAGGTAAAATTGGATGGGGCGCTGTAACGGTTGACGGTTTTATTCCTCCGGCAGCGTTCATGGAATACCAGGCTAGAAAAGTTCTGGTGATTGCCGCCGATATCCGCCAATTAGATCATATCGAATACACCTCGGCCCCGGACATCATTCACGAGTCAGCCGGGCATGCACCGATCATCAGCGATACCAAGTACAATCAATACCTGAGTTACCTGGGCTATGTAGGAACAAAAGCCTTGTTCAGCGCAAAAGATTATGAACTATATGAGGCCATCCGGCAACTCTCTATTCTGAAAGAGATCCCAAATGTCGAGCAACGTTTGGTAGCAGAGGCTGAAGAAAAAGTTCTTTATATCCAAAAGAATCTTGGGGCGCCATCGGAAATGGCCATGCTCAGCCGACTGCAGTGGTGGACTGTCGAGTATGGACTAATTGGTTCGCTCAGCAATCCAAAAATTTATGGAGCAGGATTACTTTCCTCCATAGGCGAAAGTTCGTGGTGCATGAGGCCGGAAGTCAAAAAGATTGTATATACCATTGAGGCCAAAAATTTCTCTTACGACATCACGCAGCCCCAGCCACAACTTTTTGTAACACCAACATTTCAAAATCTTATTGATGTGCTCCAGGAATTTGAAAGTGAGATGGCGTGGAGAAAAGGAGGCTCTGAAAGCTTGAACAAAGCCATCGAATGCCGGAACATTTGTACGGCAGAACTTGACTCCGGAATTCAGATCACTGGAATATTCGATTCGATTTCTGTAAGTCGGGATGGAAACATCCATCATCTTCGTACAACCGGTCCGTCTGCTTTATGCCGAAAGGATATGGTTATCGATGGATTTGATCCTAAGCGTCTTCCCAATGGTTACATGACCATCCTGGGCAATCTATTAGGAAGCAACCAACCAATACACCAATTAACGAAAAGCCAGTTTCAGGCACTTGGATTGAAAAAGGATACCATCGGAACGTTGACATTTCAAAATGGTTGGGAAATTCATGGAGT
>JBMSPY010000076.1:0-8608 GCA_049423005.1 Cyclobacteriaceae bacterium | reverse complement strand
AATGTCAATTTCAATGGAATCATCAACAATCGGATAAACGAATACGGAAGCAAAAGAGGTATGCCTTCTCTGATTGGCATCATAAGGAGAAATCCGGACAAGCCGATGAACACCAATCTCTGATTTAAGTTTTCCGTAAGCAAATGGCCCGTCAATCTCCAGGGTTGCTGATTTGATACCAGCTACTTCGCCAGCCTGATAGTTAACTTGCGTAACGGTATAGCCATTCTTTTCAGCCCACATGATGTACATGCGGTTGAGCATATCGGCCCAGTCGTTACTTTCTGTTCCACCGGCTCCGGGGTTAATCTCGACCATAGCGCTAAGTTGGTCCTCCTCACGGCTCAACATTTTTTTAAACTCGAGCTCCTCTACGGCCAAAGCAGCTAATTTATAAGCCTGATCAACTTCCTCTTCGGAAGTGTCCCCAGCACGATAAAATTCCTCCAGCACCTCGAGGTCATCAAGCTGGGCCGATAATTTATCGTACGCATCCGTCCAAACCTTTTTGGAGCGTATATTTTTTAGGATAGTCTCAGCCTGCTTCGGATTATTCCAGAAGTCGGCTTGTTGGGTAATTCGTTCCTCGTCTTCGATTTCTACTTTCTTGCGATCGTAGTCAAAGATACCCCCTCAAAGCGGCCAATCGCGCTTTCAAGTCTTTCAACTGTTCTGTTGTCATAATGGGCGCGAAGGTAAGAAAATATGGTCAATGGGTATCGATCCATTGGCTTAAACCGTGCAAAATTAAAGGTGGAAATTACTTCCGATTGTCCTCCCCGGCGATCATACTCAGATAGCTTTCGTAACGACTCAAGGCGATATCACCACGCTCTACCGCAGCCGTGACCGCGCACACAGGTTCATGGAAATGCAGACAACTGCCGCCAAACTTACAGTATTGACGAAGTGGTTCCATTTCCGGAAAAAATCCAGAAATCTCTTCCGGCTCAAATCCCGATAAACCCCACTCTTTAATTCCAGGTGTATCGATCAAAAAAAGACCTTTTCCATCCGAGAACATCTCTGCAAATGTGGTGGTATGGACACCCTTTTCTGAGTATGCCGATATAGCCGAGGTTTGCTGTTCAACGCCCGGAAGAATTTTATTGAGCAACGTGGATTTCCCAGTTCCTGAGTGACCAGCCAGCAAGGTAGTTTTACCGGCCAACCAGGAATGAATTATTTCCATGTCATCGTTTCGATGCAAAGAGGTGAGAATAGTCCGAACACCAACTCGGTCATAGAGTCGAACAACCACTTCTGCCGCTTCTTTTTCTTCAGCACTCAACAGATCAACTTTATTGATGATCATGCGTTGAGGAATGCCATAAGCCTGACACGTAACCAAAAACCGGTCGATAAATCCAGCAGAAGTACGCGGTTGAGAAATGGTAACCATTAAAACGGCCTGATCAACATTTGCAGCCAGTACTTGCGTCTGTGCCGATTTTCGTGCTGCTTGTCTTACAATATGATTTCTCCTCGGAAGAATTTCGGTAATCACACCCTCCTGTCCTTCCCGATCAATCATTACTTCATCTCCTACAGCAACGGGATTCGTTTCCTTTGAACCCTCCAAGCGTAGGCGACCACGTGTACGACAAGGGTAAATAGTTCCCTCTTCAGTTTGAACCAGGTACCAGGAACCCGTAGACTTTAAAACACGCCCCTTCATGAATTCAAATTAGCCTGAAGGAATCGAACAATAATTTCGGTTGCACCCTTGTTGTCGTGAACATATTTTTCAGAAATAGATTTAAGCTTTTCTGAATAATTCGAATCAAGGAGAATTTGTTCCAAATGCATTTCCAGTTCTGCAGCATTGGTAATTGCAAAAGCAGAACCCATGGCCAGGAGCTCCTTGGCCTCACGAAATTTTTGATAGCTCTTATTTCCAAAAAAGACAGGTAAACCATAAACAGCTGCTTCCAGAATGTTATGTAATCCTTTTCCATAAGCTCCACCCACCCAGGCTACCATTCCAGACGCATAGATCCGGGAGAGCATTCCCATTTTATCCACTAGCAAAACCGATGCAGAGGTAGCCCCATTCCAGGATGATAATCGCGCATGCTCGGGAAGGAAATCAGAAATGGTCTGTAAGGAAGATGGATCGACTTCGTGGGGTACAATAACAAACGACAATTTCGATTTATATTTTTGAATGATCGGCTTAAGAATTTTCATATCCTCAGGCCACGCACTTCCGACTACCATGGCTGGGCGGCCGGCTACAAATTGTTCTACTTCGGCGACGGGTAAACTTTTTTCCCGAATCGATATAACCCGATCAAACCGCGTATCTCCGGAAACTGTACAGTTGGTTATTCCGACTTTTTCTAAGAAGGCTTTAGAATCCTGATCCTGAACGAAGAAGTGATGAACGGTGCGCAGGGCGTGGAGAAAAAAACTCCCCCAGGGCTTAAAGTAAAAATGACTCTTCCTGAAAACAGCAGAGATGGAAACAACAGGAATCAATCTGTTGTGACACTCCAGCAAGAAATTAGGCCAAAATTCATATTTAGTAATTACAACTAAAGTCGGATCGATTGCATCCAGAAAATCCTTGACGTTGGATTTAGTGTCCAAAGGAAGGTAAGTAACCAAATCGGCAGAAGCATAGTTTTTTCTGAGTTCAAATCCTGAAGGAGAGAAAAAGGATAGCACCATCCGGTGACCGGGCAGTTCACTGTGAAGTTTTTCAATGACCGGGCGAGCTTGTTCAAACTCTCCAACACTGGCACAATGAAATAACACCACCGGAGATTTTGGAAATGATCCTGTCTGAAGGACCTTCATAGATTGTCTCAAACGACTTCGCCAGTCTACTCTGCCGACTATGAATCTCTTAAACTTTGAAGAAAAAAGTCCCACTACGGGAAAAAAGAGCTGAGAAAGGGCTAGCACCCATTGGTAAAGGGTATCCAAAAATGGTATTTTTTCTATCTTTGATTTCTGCACGTCAATTGAAAAACGCAGTAAATATGAAAAAACTCCTCGCAAGCCTGTTCATTTTTTCGCTGGCGATTTCCGTCGGCACCGCTCAGTCTCTTGATGATTTGACCAATCTGATCAAGGGTTCCAAGGGGGACGCCAATTACCTGATGGAAGGTTATTTGTCGCCAGCCCTAAACGGAATCGGTTACGGTCTTAATCAGGGCTGGTATACTACAGCCAAGCCTCACAAAACACTTGGATTTGACGTTACCGTAACCCTAAGTGTAATCACTATTCCCAATTCGGAGCGGGATTTTCAGGTAGATAATAGTAAGCTCACCTCATTGGAACTTGACGATCCAGCATTTCCTGACGGAAAAGTTCCAACACTGGTAGGAACCTCCGAGACCGGACCAAATTATTCTTTCAAAGGGCTACCATTAAACCCGATTCAAGGTCCTGGTGCCGTACCTGGTTTAAATAAATTACCTGTTATTGGCGTTCCCATGCCAATTGCAAACGCCAGTATTGGTCTTTTCAAGGGCACGGAAGTAAAGCTTCGCTGGATGCCTACCATTGATCAGGATGGAATTAAGGCCGATATTCTTGGTGTAGGCTTAATGCACGACATCAAGCAACATATACCAGTTGTTAAAAATCTTCCTTTTGATCTTTCACTTTTTGGTGCCTTTACCAGGATGAGCGTAGGGTATACGTTTGACGCAGCCAATAATCAAGAGCTAGAGTTAAACGCTAATGCCTGGACGGTTCAGGCTATTGTTTCTAAAAAGTTGGCATTGCTCACGGTTTACGCTGCTGCTGGATACAACAGCTCCAAAGTTGACCTGAATGTTAATGGAAACTACGAATTGGTGCCTGCTCAAGGAAATATCCCAGCACAGACCATCACAGATCCTGTTGCGTTATCACAGACTGGTTCAGGTCCCCGTTTAACTGGCGGTCTTCGTATCCGCCTGGCCTTCCTAAATCTTCATGCAGATTATACTTTGCAGAAATACCCAACCATTAGTGCGGGAGTAGGCCTTGGAATTCGTTAAAGAATTAAAAACGCTGATAACTAAGGGCGGATCAAATGATCCGCCTTTTTTATTTGCCCGTAAAATTTGGCTTACGCTTTTCAATAAAAGCCTGCATTCCTTCTTTTTGATCTGCCGAAGCAAATGTCAAATAAAAATTTCTTCGTTCGAACGCGATACCTGAAGATAAACTACTCTCATAGGCTTCATTTACTGCTTCTTTAGCCAGTCGAACTGCTATTGGTGGCATGGCAGCAATTTCCGTTGCCAAGGTGATGGTCTCCGATAGATAAGACTCAACCGGACAAACACGAGCCACCAAGCCAAATTGAATTGCTTCCGAAGCAGAAAGAAATCTACCTGAAAGAATAAGCTCCATGGCTTTTGCTTTTCCTACCGCACGCGTAAGACGTTGTGTGCCACCAGCACCTGGTATGGTTCCGATCTTAACCTCAGGCTGACCAAACTTTGCGGTTTCGGATGCAATGATCAGGTCACACATCATCGCCAGTTCACAGCCACCCCCAAGGGCGTAACCGGAGACAGCGGCAAGAATAGGCTTCGAGATCTTAACCATATCATCCCAAACTTGAAATTGGTTCTTCTGCACCATATCGATGGCGCTCATGCCTGCCATCTGACGGATATCTGCACCGGCAGCAAAAGCCTGATCGCTTCCAGTTAGTACGATTGCCCGAACAGTTGAGTCCTGATCAAGGTCCTGAAGGGCTTGAAGCAACTCTCCCATTAATTGAGGATTCAGGGCATTCAATTCCTTGGGGCGGTTCAAAGAGATCTGAGCTACTCCTGCAGCAACTTGTTTGTTTACTAGTATGAGTTCCATAAAAATATTTTGGGATGAGGTTTAAAGGTAAATAAATTACCATTGAGTCTCAGGTAAACTCAATCACTCCAAAAAACTGTGGGAGATGAAATTGGGGCACTGGATGTTCAACCTTCGACCAGGTGATCCAATGAGGATTCGATGTTTTGTCTGCGCATTTATAAAAATTGGCGTGCCAGCGAACACCGGCGGCCGGTTGCGCAAAATTTGAAAAGGGACGGAGTACAGAAAGCGGAAGTCGGTACTCCATAGTCCAAATCAATGGTTTAGTTATTTCGGGGTCAATAACCTTGGCAAGTGAACCATAACGTTGAATCGTCGCGATTGACTCTACTGATGGCAAACCAGCCCCAGGATTGTTTGGGTCCTTGTAATGAAACAGAGCCTCGCCACCGGCATTTACTTCAAGATTGAAATAGGCCATAGGCTTATTGAGATCAGGACTAAAGAAAAACTCTACACAGGAATCTTCCCATACGCGCCCATTGGTTTCGGTAGCAACAGCGCGTACATAATGGTCCTCTACCCGAAAAATCACATAAAGGGCCTCATTGTCATACAATACTTTTGCCTGAACAGCAGGGCGAAAGGACGGATAGGGCCCCATCCAATGTGTGAGTGTTAAAGGCTCAACCTGCCGCCATGCGGGTTTATCCCAATTACCATCCAATACCAGTTGGGAATTCAATCGCGCAACCCTATAAAAGGCCGCTTGAGGATTCAGTGCGTTTTCCATTCCAAAATATCCTAATTTTTATCCTTTAATTAAGCGAACGTCTATGAACAAAATCCTGAAATCGACCTTAATTACCATCGGCATGACCGGCCTGCTATCGTCCTGCCAACCGGATCGATACGACCTGATCATCAGAGAAGCGACGATTATCGATGGCACCGGAACAGACGGAGTAATCACTGATATTGGCATCAATGCAGATACCATAGCCTTCATCGGCAACCTTTCGAAGGCTGAAGGAAAAGAAATTATAAATGCCAAAGGCCTGGTATTAGCCCCAGGCTTTATTGACACACACAGTCACCACGACTGGGGACTACAAAAAAATCCGGAAGCGTTGGCCGTCGTAAGTCAAGGTATCACCACCATCATCACTGGACAGGATGGGGGTTCAAATACGCCACTAGAAAAATATTTTCAACACCTCGCTGACTCACCTGTCGCCGTAAATCTGGCTTCCTACTCGGGCCATAATACCATCCGCGAAATGGTTTTGGGTAAGGATTTTAAGAGGAAGGCCTCTCAGACGGAGCTAGACAGTATGAAGAAAATTCTTAAGGCTGATTTAGACGCAGGGGCTTTAGGACTTTCCACAGGACTGGAATACGATCCCGGAATTTATTCGGCAAAAGAAGAAGTGCTGGAATTATCAAAAGTGCTTCCTGAATACAAGGGCCGCTACATCAGTCACCTGCGCAGTGAAGACCGATACTTTCACGATGCGGTTGATGAAATTATCGACATCGGCCGGGCAACAGGAGTGCCGGTTCAAATCAGTCATTTTAAACTGGCTATGCGCAATTTGTGGGGGCAAGCAGATGATGTCCTGACCAAATTGAACAAGGCCCGAGAGGAAGGCATTCAAGTAACGGCAGATTTGTATCCTTACCCCTATTGGGCGTCAACCATTCGTGTTTTGTTTCCGAGCAGAAATTTTAATGATGTTAAGGAGGCCAAGCTCATTCTTTCAGAAGTAACCTCTGCCGAGGGCATATTGTTCAGCAATTATGATCCAAATCCAGAGTACAATGGAAAAACACTGGCGGAAGTAGCGCAGATTGAAAAGCAATCTCCTGAAAACATGTTGATTGAATTGATTCGACGTCTTGATGTCTGCGAACAATCCCATGGAGATTGCAGTGGAAGTATTGTGGCCACCAGCATGGATGAAGCCGATATCGTTAAACTTATGCAATGGGAGCATACCAGTATATGCTCTGACGGAAGTTCTTCAGGTCGACATCCGCGTGGCTTTGGTGCTTTCCCAAGAGTATTGGCTAAGTATGTGCGTGAGCAGCAAAATATTTCATTACCAACAGCCATCCGAAAAATGACTTCCTTGTCGGCAGAGCAAATGGGGATTACCAGACGCGGCCGAATAGCAATCGGTCATTATGCCGATTTGGTTCTTTTTGATCCAGATCTGGTAGCCGATCACTCAACGACCAGTGAACCACAGGCCAAGGCCACTGGAATCATACGGGTGTGGGTAAATGGTCAGGCCGTATACGCTATGGGTAAAGAAACCGGAGTCTTACCTGGGAAAGTCATTAAACGAATTCAATAAATTTCTGCTCATGAAATGGAATCTTGAACACAAAAAAGTTTTGATCACTGGCGGTACCAAAGGAATTGGCTTGGCCATCGTCGAAGAATTTTTAAATCTCGGGGCAGAGGTTATGACCATTGCCCGTGACGGATCCAACCTGCCCGATGACATCCGGAGCAAGGTTATTTTTCTCGAAGGAGACCTAACAGATCCCTCGTTCCGCGATTCCATTCTTTCTGAGATTGGTTCACGTTGGAATAAACTGGATGTTTTGGTAAACAACACAGGCACCAACATCCGAAAAGGTTTTGAAACATATAGTGAAGCAGAGTACCGAAAAATCTTTGAGATCAATCTGTTTCCGATGATGGACCTAACGCAGCGTTGCTTTTCGTTTCTTTCGGCATCAGGTAAGGCGAGCGTGATCAATATGGCATCGGTTGCCGGCAGTGTTGATGTCGGATCAGGCGCTCCTTACGGTATGACCAAGGCAGCCATTATTCAGTTTGCCAGACATTTATCGGTTGAATGGGCCCGGTACAACATCCGGGTCAATACCGTTTCACCCTGGTATATCCGAACACCCCTTACCGAATCGGTATTGTCGCAACCAGACCGACTTGAAAAAATCCTGAACCGCACGCCAATGAGTCGCGTAGGTACGCCGGAAGAAGTGGCGGCAGCTGTTGCCTTTTTGGCAATGGACAACGCCTCCTACATCACTGGCCAAAATCTTTCCGTAGATGGCGGCATGACATCTAAGGGACTTTAACCGTATCTTTAATCACCACACTTAATTCTACCACCATGAAAAGGATTTTAATTGCATGTATCTGGATACTGTTTAGTGCAGAAGTTTTCGGACAGCCTATTCTTGCTCCAGGCAAACCAGAGGAAGCCGGTTTTTCAACGGAGCGTTTGGCACGAATCGACCAGACCATCCAGGAACATCTAACAGCAGGGCATATACCTGGCGCCGTAGTGTTCATCGCCCGGAACGGTAAAATTGTTTACCACAAAGCCTTTGGTTACTCAGACGTCGACGCCAAAACTCCTCTTAAAAAGGACGATATCTTCCGAATGGCTTCCCAATCTAAGGCCATCACCAGTCTCGCCATTATGATGCTGTGGGAAGAGAATAAACTTCAGCTCGATGATCCGGTTTCAAAATTCATTCCGGAATTCAAAAATCCAAGGGTGATGACGCGGTTCAATTTGGCTGACTCAAGCTATGCTTCTGAACCGGCAAAAAGTGAAGTCACCATCCGCCAACTGCTAACCCATACATCCGGTATTGATTATGCCGGAATAGGCTCCCAGGAATTCAAAGCCATCTATGCTAAGGCCGGAATCTCTAGTGGCATCGGCGGCGAAGCTGGCCCTACCATAGGTGAGAAAATGAAAAAACTTGGAACACTTCCGCTGAAGCATCATCCCGGAGAACGATTTACGTATGGTTTGAATACCGATGTGTTGGGTTATATTGTGGAAATAGCTTCCGG
>JBMSPY010000075.1:0-8631 GCA_049423005.1 Cyclobacteriaceae bacterium | reverse complement strand
CTAACCGCAGCTGCCCTGAAGGTATCGGCAGCTCCGAGCAGGACTTTAAGTCCTTCCCGAGAAAAGCGGGCAGCTAGTTTTCCAATGGTAGTTGTTTTACCAACCCCATTTACACCAACAACCATTAGCACATAAGGTTTTGGAGGAATAGCTCCGGAGGCCATTAATCCAGGCTTAGCCTCATGGAGCAGAGCTGCTATTTCTTCCTTTAATATGGCATCCAGCTCAGAAGCATTTAGGTATTTATCCCGCGCCACACGCTGGTTAATGCGTTCAATTATTTTGAGGGTAGTATTAATGCCCACGTCAGAAGACACGAGCAACTCCTCAAGATTATCCAGGACTTCTTCATCAACTGTTGATTTTCCGGCAATAGCTTTGCCCAACCTGGAAAAAAAGGATTCCCTTGTCTTTTTGAGCCCTTCCTCGAGCTCTTTGGAATCAGTTTTTTTAAAAAAATCGAACAATCCCATAGTTTGATTTTAAACAAAAAAGTCTCCGGTTTGTCGGAGACTTTTTTAATGTGGATTTCCGTTTCGATTATTTTTTAGCGAGGGCATCCTTAACCGAATCAGAAGGCATTATTTCTTCTTTAAAGGTGTAGGCGCCAGTCTTTTCAGACTTAACTGCACGGATCACTTTCGCGAAGTTTTTACCATCGCTTTTCTTCAATGTTGCAACGACCTTCTTTGCCATGGTCTTTAGTTTTTAAATGATGAATTATTTGATCTCCTTATGGAGGGTATACTTTTTGAGAACCGCATTGTATTTTTTCAACTCAATACGCTCAGTTGTATTCTTACGGTTCTTAGTGGTAATGTAGCGGCTCATGCCGGGCATACCGCTAGCCTTGTGCTCAGTGCATTCAAGGATCACCTGAATTCTATTTCCTTTCTTTGCCATTTTCTGAAGATTTTAAGGATTATTTAGTCAAAAAACCCTCGGCGCGAGCCTGTTTGAGGACAGCGCTGATACCGTTTTTATTGATGGTTTTAATTGCTTTGGTGGATAACTTCAACGTAATCCACTTGTTCTCCTCAGGCAGGAAGAATCTTTTGGTTTGCAGATTAGGGTAAAATCTGCGCTTGGTCTTGTTATTGGCGTGGGAAACGTTGTTTCCAACGCGGGGACGCTTGCCTGTAATTTCACAAATCCGTGCCATAAATGCGTTTTTTAGCCCTTTTTTGAAAGGGATGGCAAATATCGGCCCCCGACCCCTATTTTCCAAGCCCATCCCTTGAGATTGTTTTAAGTGGGATGCTCCAACCAACAGTGCTCATTGATTGAATCCGAAGGCTCTGATCCCAACCATTACTAACCAAATCTCACCTAAACCAATACTTTAAAGATCTGCTTTGTAGGGTTTTAATTTCTGCATAGGCCCGTAGACGATTGTCTGCAAAATTGACTCTGTTTTAGGTATAACTTCATCATTCTAGGTCTTAAAATATCACTCCTTTGGGGTTTTTGACGCATTTAGGCGTCCGTTTGAGGTTAATGGATTCAACAAATCAGGTATGTAAGGTTTCGTGGTTAAACGCAAAAAGGTGGCCATACCCCTGCCTCTACTTTTGCATCGTAGGGAATAGAAAAACCAACAACACATCAACCGACACATCTCCTAACCAAAACCACTACCAACATGAAAGGAATCGGTGAAAAGATCAGGAAAATCAGAAACCTGAGAGGATATTCTCAGGAGTACATGGGAGCCCGCTTAAAAATGTCCCAAAACAACTATAGCCGGATTGAACTGGACCAAATCAACCTTACCTTAAATACCCTAACGGAAATTGCACAGGTTCTGGAAATAGGTGTCCAGGAGATTATGAGCTTCAATGAAACGACGTTGTTTCGAACAAGCGTTGTCGAGGAGCCAGATCGAAATGAAGGAAAATACAAGGTGCAACAGCCAATTTTAAGCATGCTACAAGAGGAAATCGTAAGTCTGAGGGAAGATAAGCGCAGATTGATGAGCCTGTTGGAACGGCAACAGGGAAGCAGCGGAAATTTTCAGCGATAATTAGAGTCAGACGGGGCAGGTTTATCCGTCATGTTGTTAAGCAAAAAGAGATCCTTTTTTATATTACAGCCCCAAAATAACCTGCCATGAGAATCACCTTGTTCCTCTTGATGCTATGCACATTTACCTATGCGCAAAATGAGCGTCAACGGTTTCGGCTACCAGTCAATGCCAAAATCGGGGATTACTCAGAAAAGACAGTTTTGGTCAAGGTTAAAGAAGGCTTCGCTACATCCATTTCCAGAGGTAAACTAACTCCTCCTTCCGCCTCAGGGATAGCTCAGTTACAAATCAAACCACTCCTGAACGAGCGAAGTATCGAAAAAATGCGCGTATCGAATGCGCCCCGGCGTTCCTCCTCCGGAATTCCCATCCATCAATTTGCAGAAGTTCTTGTTCAGGGTTCCGATGTGGAAGCCTTCATCAACAAACTCTACACAACGGGTATGTTTGAACTCGTTGAGCCCGTGTATTTCGATAAACTAAAACTTAGCCCTAACGATGAGCGAGCCAGCAGCCAGTACTACCTAAATTTAATTAAAGCCCAGGAAGCCTGGGATATAGCCGATGGAAGTGGTGTCGTCATCGGAATTGTGGACTCAGGTGGCGATATGAATCACCCTGACCTAATTGAAAAAATTTTTATTGACCCGGCCGAACCTGTAGACGGAGTTGATAACGACAACGATGGCTATATCGACAACAACAGGGGTTGGGATTTTGTTGGCGACGATACATTGAATGTAAGCAATCCTGATTTTGAGGGAGATAACTTTCCGAATAATCCTACGAGTGGTTTAGGATCGCACGGTACTTGGGTAGCCGGAGCAGCGGCGGCATCTGTAAACAATAATATCGGAGTAGCTGGTGTGGGCTACAAAGCGAAAATCATGTTTACCAAACATGCTGCAGACAATCAGCGCACCAATCAAGGCAGTGTTTATTTCGGCTACTCCGGATTGCTGTATGCAGCAAGTCATGGTGCCAAGGTTATCAATCTTTCCTGGGGCGGGCCATTCCGAAGCGAAATTCAACAGCAATTGATTGATTACATCACGCTCGGTCTGGGTTGTCTTATTGTAGCTGCAGCCGGAAACAATGGTTCGGAAACGCCCTTTTATCCGGCGGCCTACCGAAATGTAGTCAGCGTAGCCGCCACCACCTCAACCGATGGAAAAGCCAACTTCAGCAACTTTGGTACATCGATAGACATCAGTGCTCCCGGTCAGGGCATCCAAACAACAGCCTTCGATGATGGCTACAATAGCGTAAATGGAACATCATTCGCTTCCCCAATAGTTGCCGGGGCAGCTGCCATCGTGTGGTCTAAATTCCCCAATTACACGCCAACCCAGGTTGCAGAACAGTTGCGTGTAACCGCAGACGAAAATGCTCTCTACTCGGTAAATACTTCACTCAAACAAAAGCTAGGTAAGGGGCGATTAAATTTATTGAATGCCTTAACAAAATCCTTTCCAGCCATTAGGGCCTCTAATCCGAAGCTTGTCAATACCACTGGAACTTCTCCCGAGCCTGGACAGGATGCGTTTTTGACAATGGACTTTACCAATTATTTGAGCAATTCCTCCTCTGCACTTCAGATCTCTATAAAACCATTGGTCTCCAGTTTCCTCACGCTCAGCAATGCCACCATCACTCCTGGAATTATTGAAGAGGGTAAAACCATTAACAATCGAAAGATCCCCTTCCGTTTTAAATTAAGTCCAGGCCTAGCCCAGAATACCATCATTGATATAGTCATTACGTTTTCAGATGGAACCTACAACGACTACCAATACTTGAGTTTCTTGGTAAATCCAACTTACATTGATATTGACGAAAACCAGGTGATTACAACCGTAGCCTCCAACGGACGAATTGGATTTGAAAATACGCAAGCAGGTACCAACGGTTTGGGTTTTGTTTACAACGACAATTCCTTGCTTTATGAAATGGGTATCATTGCCGGAAGTTCAACATCTACGCTCTTTAACAATATTCGTGCAACGAATTCTTACGATCAGGATTTTAATGTTGTAGATAAGATACGTGAGATTGCCCCCGGAGATCGGTCTTCTTCCGAAACGTTCGGTTCGTTTACCGATAATGGCGGAACACCGACCATCAAAGTCAGTTACCGGAGTTTAGCCTGGCGGGAACAACCAGACGACCATTTTGTGATTATGGAATACAAATTGAAAAATGTATCGTCGTCCACGCTGAACAATTTCAATTTTGCACTCTTCAGTGACTGGGACATTACGGTAAATGGAAGTCAGGATGTTGCCAAATGGGATCCAGACTATAAAATGGGGTACATCTATCCAGCTATTGAAAATACAAAACCTCATGCCGGCATTCGAATTTTGAAAGGCGTATCTCCGATTCATTACGCCATCGATAACGACCACCGGACATCCGGTGTACCCTTCGGTTTATACGATGGGTTTACCGATCAGGAAAAAATTACTTCTATTTCCAATGGCGTAGGTCGTCCTGAAGCAGGAACCAGTTCCGGAACAGGCGCTGACGTCAGTCATGTAGTTGGAGCTGGTCCATACACCATAGCTCCCAATGAAGAGGTTACCATAACCTTTGCATTACTGGCAGGAAATAATCTGGAAGAGTTAAGGGCGGCAGCAACCCGTGCCGACATTGTCTACAACCAAATCTTGGAATTACCCAAACCGACCGTTACCGATGTCGAATCCTGCTACAACGGTCCGGCAATCGTTCGTGCGTCCGGAGCAGCAAACTTAAAATGGTATAAAGATTTCACCGGAGGAGAGTCCTTTTTCCAGGGTGAAAGTTTTACAACTGGAAATTTGGTGACTGATACGTTGTTTTATGTATCCAATGCCGATGGCGAATACGAAAGCGTTCGGTCAAAGGTTAATGTCAAGCTTACAGCCAATCCATCCATTCAAAGTTCAGGCCCTGACAAAATTTGTGAGGGATCTACACTGACCCTTTCCGTGCCAGCGGCAGATGCCTACTTATGGAACAACGGAGCCACTACTCAAAGCATAAACGTTACACAGGCTGGAACATATTCCGTTCGGGTGACCGATAACGATCTGAATTGCAGTTCAGATTCGGAATCCATAACTGTTACGATCTATCCGAAACCTGTAGCCAGTTTTACCATCAGTAACTCTGCGTTGAACATCAATGAAGAAATAAGCTTTCTAAATACCAGTACAGGAGCTTCTTCCTACCAATGGTTCTTTGGTGACAATACGTCCAGCACCGATAAGGATCCTAAAAAGACCTACACGTTAATTAAGAATTATACCATCGTTCTTAAGGTCAAAAATGAATTCGGCTGCGAATCGTCAATTACCCAGGAAATTTCAGTGGTAACTTCTTTGGAAGATGAAAGCGACACCGGATTTATGATCTATCCCAATCCGACAACTGGGCAAAAGTTAAAAATCCATTCAGTAGATGAGCTAAAAGAAATCAGGCTTTTAGGCAACGATGGCCGATTGCTGGTTTACGAACTACCTGAGAAAGGTAAAACGGAAGCTGAAGTCAGCCTTGAAAATCTTCCAACAGGCTTGTATATTCTGAAGGCCACAACAGGTACTGGACAAAAATCTGCAAGAATCATCATCAAATGATCGGGACTACCCTGATCATTTGATGCTTCTGCTGAAATCATTCTTTTTGAGTATGTAAGCCCTTAGGTTAAGGTCTGATGAAGACCTTAATCCGGCAATTTAATTTTCCTACGATAATCCGCTTTGGCCAAGGAGCCACAGAGGAAGTTCCTGACCACCTCAAAACAGAAGGATTCAACAGACCACTACTTGTCACGGATGCCAACACAGCATCAATTTCTTTTTTTCAGAATTTTCTAGAGCATCTAAACGCCAGAAGGCTTCAGCCACAGATTTTTATCACTTCAAGATTCACTCCATCTGAAGAGCAAATTCATTTGGTTTCCGAGCAGATGTCCAAAGGGGAAACGGATTGCATAGTGGCCATAGGCTCCGCCACTGCTCTTTCGATAGGTCGGGCTGCAGCCTTATTTAAAAATCATCCCAGACCACTAAGCCTGTACGACGACCGGCATGGGGGAGAGAAAAATATAACACAAGCCATTCCTCATTTTATAACCATTCCGGTAGCTGGTGGCGGAAATGAAGTCAGTCGATCGATAGAATTTCGGGATACTCGTCAAAACTGCAAATCCATTTTGTTTTCGCCCCGGTTACTGGCAAAAATAGTCTTCGCTGATCCCCTGGCTACACGTGAACTCTCAGCAAAAAGAATCCGGGAATGGCAAATGGAATCTTTTGCTGTGTTGCTGGAAGCCTGGCTTTCACGGATGAATCATCCTATTTGTGATGGAATAGCTTGCGAAGGTCTTTCCATATTATTGGAATCAAAGGACACCCATTCAGCAACACCAACCATCGTGCAACATCAGGAAATTTTGACAGCATCATTAATGTCGGGAATAACCAGACAAAAAGGTTTAGGCGCGTTGTACGCGCTTTCAGATGCTGTTTCGCAGTATGGTGATTGTACTCTTGGATCCGCCTATTCCATACTCTTTCCATCAATCATGAGATTTTACAAGGAGTCAGATGAAAAGAAAAAACTACATAAGCTGGCTTGTCGATTAAGCTGGAGGGAGAAAACAAACGAGGCTATTGTAGAGCGACTGATTGGATGGGCTGCCCACTTAAGTCTGCCCGAAAGGCTTTCTGAGGTAGGTGTTCATGCATCAGATTTGGAAACGATCACAGAGCTGGCCTGGTCCGATCCTGCACATGCCGACGGCATCCGGACCATCACTAAATCAGAAATGAGAGCTATTCTTTCAGAATGTTTGTAGCCGGTCAGAGATTCAGCCAATACGTAAACTTTAAAACCAAGGATCGGTTTTTACTTTCGAAAGAACCCGGCAAATAATTTTCGGCATAAACGATAAAGAAATCGGAGGCTGGACGGAACCTCCACTGCAACCTGGTGTTCAAATTGACATTGTCAAATCTATCGTTGTATTGCAGGAAGGAAGTAAGAAAAAGCTGCCGACTCAACGTAAGATCAAGTCTGGGGCTCAACAATAAAAATTTGGCGCTGCCATAAACACCAGGCAGGCTTATGTCGTTGTAATCCCAGGTAACCGAAAAATTACCATACGGCTGAACCCGATAACTGAGCGTTCCGCCAAAACCAATTCGGTCTCCATTGTAGTACTGACCCCCGGAGGCAATCAATCGAGCAGTTAACAATTTCCGACTATCTGAGTTGAAGGTAACTGTATAGGCTGTCCATCGATAATCCTGATTGGTAAGTAGGGAGGTATCACCACGTGGAAAAATTGGATTAAAATCAGATGGGAGTAATTGATAAATGTTACTGGCCTCCACTCTTAAATCTGAGGTATTTCTAAATCGGAATGCAAGCCGGAGAACGTTATTGATTTCTGTTAGCCTTCCATCTTTAAGATAGGTGTAACCCGTTTCACCACCTGGCATAATCTGGATAATGGACTTACTCTGTGGGTAAAGTGGAAAGTCAGTAATCAAAAAGTATGACGTGTACCCGTTATACAAATCCTGACCGGGTTGAAAACCTACCTCAGAACGAAAATTAGGGCCGATATCTACAAAACCAGTTCCTAAACGCAAGTTTCGGCGATTATTGGTCAAGAAGGCACCGGCCGAATAATCACTTCCTTCCTGAAAAGAACTAAAAGACCGATGGTAATACATTTTTCCGCCCCACCGGTTATTTTTTGTAACCAGAGAGAAATCGGCTCCGGCAATCCGATTGTACTTATTCAAAACATATTCGGTGGATGCATCTTTCTTCCTTTCAACAACCAGACTGGGGTGATAAAGTTTATTTGGATCGTAGTCGCCTTCCAGATCTGATTGTTTGTTTACAAAAACAAAAGACAAATTGGAATAAGTCATTACTTGTCGCTGCAAAACAGCAACTCCATAATTCTGAGTAGGTAATCCAATGGCTTTCACCTTTGCCGTTTGCAGATTCATCATTCCCAGGCGCCACTGACTTCCAATTTTTCCACTTAGGCGAGCACCATATTGAATGGGTACAGGTTGTGGGATTCCTGATGAATCAGAAATTAAACCAATCCGACGCGTAAAAAAAGGTTGCGTGAATGTCGTGAAGCCAGGTGCATTGAATAAGTCACTGTTTTCTAAAAAAAACTGACGACGTTCCGGGTATTGAAATTCATAACGCGTGAGGTTAACAATCTGTCGGTCTACATCTACAGTGGAAAAGTCAGGATTGACGGTAAGATCCAGGTTCATTGAAGGCGTAATACCAACCTTAGCATCAAATCCAATATTCGGAGTGACCTCACGGGGAACATCATTTTCCTGATCGGTATAAGATGAGGTTATCGCGTAAGGGATTAGCGAAATATTAGCTCCCGGCTTTGGAGGAAGATCGTCCCACATAAGCTTTCCGGAAAAAGGAAAGCTTGCCGGCAAATTCTGAATCGGCGTCCGAATCCAGCTAGAAACCTGATTATGTTTAATGTCTTGCCGAAGAAAAGCTACATTCCAATTATGATCTGCATTGTACCGAAAGGATTTAACCGGAATCGCCATGTCCGCAAC
>JBMSPY010000074.1:0-8683 GCA_049423005.1 Cyclobacteriaceae bacterium | reverse complement strand
GCAGCAGCTGGATCAGTATATAAAGGATTTGAAATAATCCATTTTTTAAACCCCCCGGTTGTCATCTTGCTGAATGACCCCGGACCAAAACATCTTAATATATGCCCAGCGGTAAGAAACGCAAAAAGCACAAAATGGCCACTCACAAGCGCAAAAAGCGCCTGAGAAAGAATCGCCATAAAAAGAAGTAATCCAAAAAAAATGAACCATGAGCAATGAACTGATCATCAGTTCAGCTCAGGAAGGTTGTAGAATTGCTTTATTAAGGGATAAAACACTGGTGGAATTCCACCGTGAAGAACCCGGAAGCAGATTCGTCGTCGGTGATATTTATCTAGGTACCGTTAAAAAAGTGGTGCCCGGACTCAATGCCGCATTCATAGATATCGGATATGAAAAGGATGCATTCCTTCACTATCTGGATCTAGGACCCCAGTTCGGTTCTCTTCAAAAATTTACCAAGCTTGTAAAAGCGAAGAAAATTCAGGGAGGACGACTGGAACGGTTCCATCGGGAAAAGGACATTGACAAACACGGCAAAATCAATCAACTGCTCGCCAAAGGAAATTTGGTGCCTGTGCAGGTGGTTAAGGAGCCCATATCAACCAAAGGACCCCGACTTTCCTCTGAGCTGTCACTAGCCGGGCGCTATTTAGTTTTAGTGCCCTTCTCAAACGTTATTAACGTTTCAAAAAAGATCACCAGCGGAGAAGAGCGTAAGCGCTTGCTCCAACTGATCAAATCCATTAAGCCGGAAAACTTCGGAGTAATTATCCGTACAGTCGCCGAAGGTCGCGAAGTTTCTGAACTCGAACGCGATCTGAAAAACCTGGTTAAAAGCTGGGAAGACGGTATGACTCGCCTCATCGAGGCGCAGCCACGTGATCGAATCATCGGAGAAATCAGCAAAACATCTTCCTTGTTAAGGGATATGCTGAATGATTCCTTTGATAACATCATTGTCGATGACAAAAAGATGTACGAGGAAGTTCGCGGTTACGTTCACAATATTTCCCCGGAGCTGGAAAAGATTGTCCGACTGTACACAGGTCGGGCAAAAATCTTTGAAAATTTTGGTATTGAACGCCAGCTGAAATCAGCCTTCGGTCAAACCGTAAGCCTGAAAGGCGGTGGTTACCTGATCATCGAACATACAGAGGCCCTGCATGTAATCGATGTGAACAGCGGCAATAAATCTTCCAGAGAAGAAAACCAGGAAACAACAGCTATGTCTGTTAACCTGGAGGCAGCCAAAGAAATTGCCAGACAGCTTCGTCTCAGAGATATGGGTGGAATCATCGTTGTGGATTTCATCGATATGCGCAATCAGGACAATCGCAAACTGATCCATAAAACCATGAAAGAGGTAATGGGTCAGAACGATAAGGCCAAGCATACAGTGCTTCCTTTATCGAAGTTTGGTTTGATGCAGATTACCAGGGAACGGGTGAGGCCTCAGATGAACATCATCACGAAAGAAACGTGCCCTACCTGTAATGGAACAGGCAGCATCTCGGCCTCCATTCTGGTCACCGATCAAATTGAACAGCATATTGAGCATCTCTTCCTCAAACAAAATGAGCGAAAGCTTACACTTGCTCTGCACCCATTCCTGTATGCTTACTATACCAGCGGTCTGATTTCCAAACAATGGAAATTCTGGTTCAGATACCACCGCTGGCTAAGACTGGTTCGGGACACTTCCCTCGGGATTACTGAATTCCATTTCCTGAACAGAGATGGAGAGGAAATCGATATCGGACGTTCCTCCGAAGGGCCAAAGGTTCCCATTCCGGTAGATGGTGACGATGAGGAGGAAGACCAATAAGTTGACCTCTTAAAAAGACCACAAGCCCGTTGGCGTGCCAACGGGCTTTTTTTCTGCCTTCTTTTCGGGCATTCTGTGACAGCCTGTCAGTTTTGACCCTTCGGCACCCATTTTGTTCATTCAGGCCTCGCGAAAGATTAATCCCCAAAACCATGAAAGAAAAAGGCAGTATTTCCATTCATACCGAGAACATCTTCCCAATCATTAAGAAGTTCCTTTATTCCGACCATGAAATCTTCCTTCGCGAATTGGTCAGCAACGCTGTCGATGCGACACAAAAACTAAAGAAACTTGCTGCGCTGGGTCAGTTTGAAGGTGACCTCGGCAATCCGCGTGTCGAAGTAAGCTTCGACAAAGACAAAAAAACCATCACCATTTCCGATTCCGGTATTGGAATGACAGCGGAGGAGATTAAAAAATACATCAACCAGATTGCCTTCTCTGGAGCTACTGAATTCCTCGAAAAATTCAAGGACAAAACCGACACCAACGACATCATCGGAAAATTCGGACTAGGTTTCTACTCCGCATTCATGGTTTCCGAGAAAGTTGAGCTCATCTCCCGCTCCTACAAAGCAGCTGAAAAAGAAGCGGCCAAATGGATCTGTGACGGCTCGACTGAATTTGAATTGAGTTCTGCCAAACGTGAGTCTCACGGAACAGATGTGGTTCTCCACATCAATGCAGATTCCGAAGAGTTTCTGGATGAATTCCGGATCAAAGGCATTCTCGAAAAATACTGCAAGTTTCTACCTGTTGAAATTAAGTTTGGCCAGGAGGATGAGAGTGTAGAGGATGGAACCGATAAGGAGGGAAAACCAAAATACAAAACGGTTAAGAAGGACCGAATTATTAACAACACCTCTCCAATCTGGACCAAAGCACCTGCCGATCTAAAAGATGAAGATTATTTAAAATTCTATAAAGAACTTTATCCGTTCTCCGAAGATCCACTGTTCTGGATTCACCTTAACGTAGATTATCCGTTTAATCTGACCGGCGTTCTGTACTTCCCGAAAGTCAAGAATGATTTCGAGATGAACAGAAATAAGATTCAATTGTTTTCACGTCAGGTTTTCATTACAGACGAGGTAAAGAATGTCGTTCCCGATTTCTTGATGCTGCTGCACGGAGTTCTCGATTCACCAGACATCCCGCTCAACGTTTCCAGAAGCTATTTGCAGAGTGATGCTAACGTGAAAAAGATCAGTCAGCACATCACCAAAAAAGTTGCTGATAAGCTTCAGGACATGTTCAAAAAGGATCGTGCTGAATTTGAAAAGAAGTGGGATGACATCAGCATATTCGTAAAGTACGGCTCTATCAGCGAAGAGAAATTCAATGAACGTGCCAAGGAATTTTTGTTGCTGAAGAATACAGAATCAAAATATTTCACACTTGACGAGTACCGTGAAAAAGTTCAGGCCATCCAGACCGATAAGGATAAAAATCTGGTTTACCTCTACACTACCGATTCAGCGCGTCAGGATTCTTTCATCCAAGTAGCCAAAAACAGATCGTATGATGTTCTGCTGTTGGATGGTATTCTGGACAGCCATTTCATCAACAACCTGGAGCAAAAACTGGAGAAAACGCAATTGAAGCGCGTTGATAGCGATACAATCGATAAACTGATTCCGGCAGAAATTAAAGCTGAAACGGTATTGACTCAGGAAGAGCAAGACAAGGTGAAAGCGGTTTTTGAAAACGCAATCAATAATAAAAACATGACGGTAGCAGTTGAGTCCTTATCTCCGGACGACCTCCCCGTCACCATCACTATGAGTGAATGGATGCGCCGGATGAAAGATATGGCTAAAACAGGCGGTGGCTATGGTTTCTATGGCAGTATGCCCGATCAGTTTAACGTTGCAATCAATGCAAACCATGCCCTTACACGCCGAATCCTGTCGGCCGAAAATGAAGAGCAGCAAAACCGATTGGCCAAGCAGGCCTACGATCTTGGCTTGCTTTCTCAAAACATGTTGTCCGGTGCAGACCTCACGAGCTTCATCAAACGAAGTGTCGAACTCGTTGGCTAAGGCCTCTGTTGGCTGAAAATCTTTATGATTTTCATCAGCCCCCTGTCAGTTAGCGGTTAGCAACTGACAGGGGGTTTCTTTTTTTAGATAATTTCACGGGATATCTCCTACCCATGAAAAAACTAGCCTCACTTTCACTGGCCTTTTTGGTTGTCGCGTGTTCCGAAACTAAAAAGGAAGCTCCACTACAAATCCGTGAAACACCTGAGCAGGCCGTTCAAAATGCCCAGAGAATTGAAAGTGAAACGCCAATTCAACTAGCTCCCGGACTCACCATTAAGCTGTGGGCCTCCGATTCCTTAGCGCCGGATCCAATTGCCATGTCAATCGATGACCAAGGAAACATTTTTCTGACCAGCACAGAGCGTCAAAAACATTCTGAATTTGATATTCGAGGATATCAGGAGTGGATGATTCCATCCATCTCTTTTCAAACAGTAGAAGACCGCAGAGCATTTTTAAGGAAAACGTTTGCTCCTGAACGAAGCAAAGAAAACTCCTGGTTGATGGACCTCAATGGCGACGGTTCTCACGATTGGCGAGATCTAACAGTGGAAATGGATGAAGTGTGGAAACTGACCGATGAAAATGGAGATGGTCATGCGGATGTTTCTACTCGAATCGTCAGGGATTTCAATGAAGAGATCTCTGACGTAGCTGAAGGATTGCTGGTCCGTGAAAAAGATATGTTTGTCGGCATTGGTCCGGATTTGTGGAGACTGCAGGATAAAGATGGTGACGGAATACCCGAGCACAAAGAATCCATCAGTCATGGCTACGCCGTTCACATCGGTTTTGGCGGTCACGGAATGTCGGGAATTGTGGAAGGACCCGATGGAAAAATCTACTGGGGCATCGGAGATATCGGGGCAAATCTGACTGATAAAAGTGGTAACCGTCATGAGTACCCCAATGAGGGCATCATCGTTCGCTCCAATCCCGATGGCAGTGACTTTGAAGTAGTGGCCGCCGGTTTAAGAAACACCCACGAATTTGTATTTGATATCTACGGTAATCTGATTACTTCCGATAACGATGGTGACCACGCCGGTGAAAGTGAACGCCTGATGCATATCGTGGAAGGTGCTGACATCGGATGGAGAGCAAACTGGCAATACGGAAAGTATACCGATTCTAGGAACAACACATACAATGTTTGGATGGAGGAGCGGTTCTATCAGCCCAGATGGGAAGGTCAAGCTGCACACATTCTTCCTCCGATCATGAACTACCACAATGGACCGACAGGGATGGTTTACAATCCAGGAACTGCGCTTAGTAAGAAATGGCTGGATCGGTTTTTCCTGGTAGAGTTTGTCGGCACACCTACCCGTTCGCACATCTGGTCATTTACGCTTGAGCCCAAAGGAGTAACTTTTAAACTACGGGATGAAATTGATATGGTGAGTGGCATTCTGCCTACCGGAATTCGGTTCGGTCCTGATGGTGCTTTGTACGCCGCCGATTGGATCAACGGATGGGATACAAAAGATTACGGTAGGGTTTGGAAAATCGATGTCGGACCCGGTGAAGATGATCTGAAATATGAACGAAAAACAACTCAGGAACTCCTGAAAACTGACTTCACCAAGTTGGAGGTAGCCAAACTCGCCGACTATCTGAGCTTTATGGATATGCGCATCCGACAGAAGGCTCAGTTTGAATTGGTGCGTCGTGGAGATAAAGGATATCAAACGCTGATGGCTGTTGCGCAGCAGGATCCTAATCCTTTGGGAAGAATTCACAGCATCTGGGGAATCGGTCAGATCGCAGCCCGAGACAGTAAAAAGGGCGCCTCACTGATACCATTTTTAAAAGATGCCAATCCTGAAATTGTTGCGCAGGCGGCAAAAGTACTTGGCGATGTCCGTGATGGCTCAGCCAATTCAGATTTAATCTCTTTGCTGAGGCACGAGTCACCCCGCGTACAGTTTTATGCGGCACAAGCGTTGGGCAGAACAAAATCAAAGGAGGCCGTACCTGCTTTGATCGATATGATTGACGCAAATAATGATGCGGATTTGTACCTCCGCCATGCAGGGGTTTTGGCTTTAGCCCGGATTGGCGCAGAGGAAGAGGCTGTTGGATTAGCGAGCAGTAAGGAACGTGACCTTCGCATCGCCGGAGTTCTTGTGTTGCGTCGATTGAAAAGTGAAAAAGTTAAAATATACCTGAGCGATGCTGACGAGTATCTGATCACAGAGGCTGCGCGTGCCATACACGACGACCGTTCGATTCCCGGCGTGTTACCTGATCTGGCCGCGTTACTATCCAATACTACCCTCAAAGGCGAACCTCTTCTGCGTCGGGCCATCAGTGCAGCGCAACGTGTGGGCACCCAGAAAGAGCTTGATCTGCTCGCGGCATTTGCAGGACGAAAAGATGTTTCGCCTGTCCTTCGGGCTGAAGCTATGGCCGCCCTAGGAACCTGGGCCGAACCCTCTCTTGTTGACCGCGTTGATGGCTATTACCGCGGTACCATTAAACGTGATCCAACTCTTGTGCGAAAAAAACTAAGCGAAACGGCAGGTCGTTGGCTTACCGAAACTGATCCAACTATTCTTCTGGCAGTTGGACGGATGTTGCGAGAGGCAGGCTTAAGCGAATTCAATGATCAGATCGCTTCTATATCCAGGACCTCCATTCATGCTGTTGTGCGCGCAGGACTACTTAAAGATTTAAGTGCCTTAAACTATACAAAAATGGAGCCCCTGATTGAAGCTGGCATGAAAGATGCCGATGCCAGTGTTCGAACGGCTGCGATCGGACTGCTGGCCACCATTCCATTGAGTCAGGAAAAACTGTTGTCTTCTGCTGAAACCATTTTGAGAAAAGGCTCCTTATCGGAACAACAGCAACTCTTGCGGGTGCTCAACGATTTAGAACCTACCCGAACAGAAAATATTCTAAGTGAAATTGGTGCTCGAATCGCTGAAAAGAAGATCACGGATGGCATTCTCTTGGAATGGCTTCAGGCGATTGATTCAGGACATTCTGAAGCATTAAAGAAAAGATCCAAAGAATTATCGGGCGTCGAAGATGGAACTCTTTTAGGCGGTAATGCCGATGCAGGCGCCGGATATTTCTATTGGAATTCAACAGGCCAATGTGTTCGTTGCCATAGAATCGGAACCGAAGGCGGAAAGGTTGGTCCGGCATTGGATAACATTGGAAATATTCTTTCGCGTGAACAGATTAGAGAAGCGCTGATCAATCCAGGTGCACGCATCGCGCCCGGTTACGGCACCGTAACCTTGACGTTAAAAGATGGCGGTGAGGTTACCGGAACATTGCTGGAAGAAAATGAAAAGCTCATTGTTCTTAAAACACAAAATGCAGAACCTCTAAAAGTAAATGTTGACCGAATCGCCAGTCGCAAAAACTCACCTTCGGGAATGCCGGCCATGGGCTTGGTGATGTCCAAAGAAGAGTTACGGAATATGATTGAGTTCCTTTCGATGCAAAAGAAGGGAAATGGAAAAGACTAAATGAAAGGACCAACCTCAAAATTTTTTTTAGCCCTCATTCCACCGGAACCAATTTATGGAGAGGCGATGACCTTTAAAGAATTGGTGCGGGACCAATACCACAGTAAAGGCGCTTTGCGCTCCCCGGCACACATTACGCTGCACATGCCGTTCGATTGGCCAGATCATAAAGCTGAAACTCTCTTTCAAGAACTCACCGCCTATGCCCGAAAGCTATCGCCTGTTGACCTTACATTAAAAGATTTTGGCTGTTTTGAACCACGGGTAATCTTTATTGGAGTTGAGCCTTCTGCAGACCTCCTTCACCTGCAAAAAGAATTTGACCGCTTTTTCAAAATAAAATTTAATCTCTTTAACGCCAGCTATCAGGATCTGCCCTATCATCCTCACCTGACCGTTGCCTTTAGGGACTTGAAAAAGTCGGAGTTTTACCGAGCATGGGAAATGTTTAAAGAAAAAAAATTCAATGGCCATTTTACGGCACATTCGGTAACATTGCTGAAGCATGATGGCCAGAAATGGCAGAGTCATCTGGATTTTAAACTTGGTAACGCCTGATTTTATGAGATCTATACTTTTTGCACTATTACTTGTTCTGGAGTTGAAAGGCTACAGTCAGTCCGCAACAGAGATATGGCTCTTTGATCTGAACTTAAAAGGAACTCCCACTGTTACTGGTGGTAAAAATTTTACCAACCATCCCGGATACGACAATCAGCCATTCTTCCGCCCCGGACATCATGAAGTTTTATATGCTTCATTCAGGGAAGACGGTCGAGCTGATCTAAAAAAATACAACTGGAAGTCAGGATCTACTGCTGATGTAACTCGCACACCTGAACGGGAATATTCGCCCACCATCACACCGGATAAAAAATGGATCTCCTGTATCATTCAACGCGACAATGGCGCACAAGATCTCGGTAAATATCCTATTCAAGGTGGCCAAGCTGATGTACTCATCACCAATCTTACCGTTGGTTATCATGCCTGGCTTTCCAAAACTGACTTAATTCTTTTTGTGCTTGGCAATCCGCAAACACTCAGGCATTACAACATATTGACGCGGAAAGACACCGTTTTATTGGAAAAACCCGGACGCTCCATCCAACGCATCCCTGGAACAAAAGCAATCAGCTTTGTCGATAAAAGTGACCCGCTGCACTGGTTTATTTGGAAAGTTGAGGCTGACCTTAAACCCAAAAAAGTTACAGAAACCATTCATGGAAGTGAGGACATTGCCTGGACGCCCGATGGCAGAATCATCAGCTCAGACGGTACCCGGTTTCTAATCTGCGATCCATCCAAAACAGATCGGAAGAGCG
>JBMSPY010000073.1:0-8733 GCA_049423005.1 Cyclobacteriaceae bacterium | reverse complement strand
GGTTTATTGTAATGGTTCTCTTGACTATACCCTTCGCGGGATTCATGCGCGTGTAAAAGTTGATTGGGCGTATGCCGCCGGTGAGGGAAGAGGCGATACGCATTATTCTCATCTGATGGGAACGCGTGCGCGACTGGTCATCCGACAGGGCGCGGAGCAGAATTTTAAGCCGGTGCTCTACATCGAGCCGGTTGCCGGAAGTGACTTGAAGCTGATGGAGTCGGCGTTTACAGGGATTCAAAAGAAATATCCCGGAGTTGCGTTGAAGTCGATGGAATCAGGTTGGGAAGTGGTTATTCCAAAAGAATACCACAATGGTCATGAAGCGCATTTTGCACAAGTGCTGGAGACCTTTCTGAAGTATCGTGCTGACGGAAAGTTGCCGGAGTGGGAGCGTGCGGGAATGTTGACGAAGTATGAGTTGTTGATGAGGAGTTTGGAGTTGGTAAGACCCAAGTAAATTTCTTTTTTAGATACCAGTTCGAAAAAATCTTTTTAATTCCTGAGGTCAATCACAACCCAAGCCAGAGGATCTGAAAATTCATTTTGTTTAAGGCTATAAAATTGTTTCTTTCTTGAAAGGATACGGCTTGCTAGCTCCGATGTTTTAAAGTTGGACGTTCTTAGTAGAATAATTGTTGGTGGATGGCCGTATCGTTCAGCTAATTTTTTAAAATCGTAATCAAGAGTGATGATGAAGTAGTCGTTACCTCTGGCAAAATCCCAAATTTCTGAATCTCCTGAAAATTCCAGGCCTAAATCTCGAACGTGGGTTGCATATGGAAAATGGAATTTAATCCTTTCAATTATTCGAAAGGATATATTCTGATTGAATAAAAGCCTCATTAGGCTAGCTCCTGCTAAAAATTATTTAAGAGATTTTAAAGGATTTTGCTGCCTGAATATCTTCTTCGGTTAATTCAGGAAAATCAATTAGAATTTCTCTGATGGTCATTCCTGAGGCTAGCATAAGTAAAATATCTTCTACTGAAATGCGCATGCCTCTAATGCAAGGTTTGCCGAATCGAATTTTCGGATTTATTGTAATGATTTCACTTTGGTCCATTACCTTAAAATTAACTTGTTTGCCTCTAATTCTCATAAGTCTACCGCATTAGAATTTTGTTGGCGTAAAAATGAGAATCTTCCTCCTTCGTGGAAAGTGAATTTAAGAAGGAAAACACCGATGAATTTGGCGTAAAAAACGCTTGTATTTGCAAAATTATCTTCTCCCTAGCCCTTTAGACTTCCGAATCCGTACAGCAATAACTTTATACTCTGGACACAAGGCTTCTATATCGTGTTCGTCTGATCCCAGAACATTCAGATTGATTTCCGGAAAATGGAAGGTGCTGCTCAATACGCCGGGTTTTACCTGATCGGTAACACTGGCTTTTAGATCAACTTTACCACGTGGCGATTCTACGCACACCAGATCGCCGTCGGAAATAAAATAATTGCGCGCATCATCGGGATGAATCATCAATACGTCTTCTGTAAGAAGCTGCGCATTGGCCGTGCGTCGGGTCATCGTTCCGGCATTGTAATGCTCCAACTCGCGATTTGTGGTGATGATGAATGGATAATCCTTCGCATTTTTTTCAAGCTCCTTGGTCTCCGCAAAATCAAATCCATAAAACCGACCCTTGCCACGCTTAAAGGTTTCGGTATGCAAAATTTTAGTGTCCTTTCCTCCAGCCTCAACAGGCCATTGTTTACCATTATCACCAAGCTCTTCCCATTGAACGCCTTTGAAAAAAGGTACAATACCTGAAATCTCTTTCAACAACACCGCTGGGTCGTACGCCGCCTGTGCATAGCCCAGATGATTCATCATCTCAGCAATAATCTGACCGTCGGGCTTCGTACCGGGCAGTGGCTCAACCACCCGATTCACCCGCTGAATGCGGCGCTCACCATTGGTAAACGTACCGCTCTTCTCCAGAAAACTCGAACCCGGCAACACCACCGTCGCCATTTTTCCGGTTTCGGTCATAAACAACTCCTGAACAACCAGCAACTCCAGTTTGGACAATGCTTCTACAACGCGTTTGGTGTTGGGATCTGTTTGCACCAAATCTTCACCCATCAGCCACAAGGCTTTCAACTTTCCTTCCAAAGCTGCATCGTACATCTCCGGAATTTTCCATCCCTTGTGCTGCGGCAGCTTCACACCATAAAACTGTTCGTAGCGCTGGTGATTGTCGGTATCGGTTACATCCAGGTATCCCGCACCCTGGTGCGGTTGACAGCCCATATCGGCTGCGCCCTGAACATTGTTCTGACCTCGAAGCGGATTTACACCAACGCCCGGTCTTCCGATATTGCCGGTAACCATGGCCAAATCCGAAATCAACATCACGGTGTAGGTGCCGTAGGTATGTTCCGTCACACCCAGTCCGTGAAAGGACATTGCGTTTGGTGCTTTGGCGTAGGCCAGTGCCGCCTGACGGACCAGCTCACGATCAACACCGCAAACCTTCTCCATCTCGGCCACATCCAGTTTCAGCAAATGATCTTTAAAATCAGCATAGCCTTCCGTCCGCGATTCAATAAACGATTTATCTTCAAGACCTTCCTTGACGATGTAGTGCAGCATCAGATTTAAAACTGCGACATTGCTTCCCGGTCGAACGGGTAAATGATAGGTCGCGTACCGCGCCAATTCAGTCCTACGAGGATCAATCACAATCGTTGTTTTTCCTTTCATCGCAAACTGCTTGAACTTGGCGCCGGTAACCGGGTGGGCATCGGTTGGATTGGCACCAATCACCAAAATGCAATCGGTGTGCTTGAGATCGGCAATCGAGTTGGTAGCCGCACCGGTGCCAAAAGTTCGTTGCATGCCCAAAGCTGTTGGGCTGTGGCAAACCCGTGCACACGAATCAATATTGTTGGTGCCCACCACGGCACGCATGAACTTCTGCATCAGGTAGTTTTCTTCGTTCGTACAACGTGCTGAAGAAATTCCGGCAATCGCATCCGGACCATGGTGGAGGCGGATATCGGAAATTTTTTCTTTCAAGAAGTCATACGCTTCCTCCCACGACACTGGTTCAAGATTTCCGTTTTTTCGGATCAACGGACTCCGAAGTCGGTCTTTATGATTGTAAAAGGAAAAGGCATAGCGTCCTTTCAGACAGGTATGACCCTGATTGACCTCTGCATCATAAGGAGCCTGTATGGATTTAACTTTTCCGCCGGAAATGGCTACATCCAGATTGCAGCCGACGCCGCAGTAGGTGCAGACGGTCCTTACTTTTTTATCGGCATGTGCACGCTTGGATTCAAAAACATCTGATATCGCCGACGTTGGGCAAGCCTGTGCACAGGCACCACAACTCACACAATCGGATTCGGCAAAAGTCTGATCAAAACTTTTAATGATCCGGCTGTCGAATCCACGTCCGGCCATACTCAGCACCAGTTCGCCTTGCACTTCATCACAGGCCCGCACGCAACGGTAGCAGTTGATGCACTTCGATAAATCGGAGGTCATGTACGGGTGGGAGTGGTCCTTTGGTCGGTCCAGGTGGGTTTCGCCCTCCGGATACCGAACCTCTCGAATGCCTACCTGTGCGGCAACGGTTTGTAATTCGCAATTGTTATTGACTTCGCAGGTGAGACAATCCAGCGGATGATCGGTCAAAACCAACTCGATGATATTCTTGCGTAATCGCTGAATTTTTTCTGAGTCCGTGAAAATAAAGGAACCGGCTGTAACGGGTGTATGGCAGGAGGCTACTGTTTTCAACGCGCCATCTGTGTGAAGACCAACTTCTACGCTGCAGACTCTACACGAACCAAATGGTTTGAGGTTTGGTGCATCGCAGAGTGTTGGAACAGAATCTTTGGTTAAGTGGCGACGAACAAACGACAGAATGGTCTCCCCGGGTGTGAAGGTGTACAGGACTCCATTGATGTGAGCGCTATCACGCATGTGCAGCTGGTTTAAAGTAACTACGGAGTTCCTCATCAAAGTACATTAAGGCGTTGCGAACCGGCAGGGGTAAACCACCGCCGAGCATGCACAACGAACCGGACTCCAGCGTTTCCAACAGATCGTCCAGAAGTTGTCGGTCGATTTTATAGTTGCTGCTGATGGCCTTTTCAAGCATTTCGGCACCGCGCTTCGATCCTAGTCTGCAAGGAAAACATTTGCCGCAGCTTTCGTGTGAAGTAAACTGAAACAGATGCTGCAGGTAACGGATTACTGGAAAATTCTGAGGCAGGCACACGATGGAGGCGTGCCCAAGCAGAAATCCATGCTCATTAAAACTCTCGAAATCCAACGTGAGTTTAGAAATCATGGATACTGGAACCAATCCACCTAAAGGACCACCGATGTGCAGCGCTTTAACTGGAAGTCGAAATCCTTGACCCAATTCATTGATGATGCGCTCGAGAGGAGTGCCCATATCTGCTTCGTAGATTCCGGGTCGATTAAAAAATCCGTCGAGGGAGATTAGTTTGGTGCCGGAAGATTTACCTTTTCCGATCGATGAAAATGCGGAGCCACCCTTCTCCAAAACAACCGGAACACAGGCTAATGTTTCGACGTTGTTGACGACGGTTGGCTGATTGAATAAACCGGATTGAGCGGGATAGGGCGGGCGAACACGCACTTCGGGTCGCTGACCTTCGATGGATGAGAGTAGAGCCGTTTCCTCGCCACAGATGTAGGCACCTTGCGCCTTGATGATTTTAAAGTCAAAAGAAAATCCGGAGTTCAGCAAATTTTTTCCGGCCAGTCCTTCTGAATAAAACGCTTTGACCGTCTTTTCAATTTGTACGATCGACTCCGGATATTCGGCACGTATATACAAAACGCCATAGGTGGCACCGGCCATATAGCCGGCCATAATCATGCCGGTAAGCAATAATCCGGGCTGATGTTCCATCAGATAGCGATCGCTGTACGCACCTGGATCGCCTTCATCAGCGTTGCACACAATAAACTTTGTTCCAGTTGAAGACGGTGCTTGACGGCAAGCTTGAAGCTTAAGGGCCATTGGAAATCCTGCACCGCCGCGTCCCCGAAGATTGGAAGTTAACAGTTCCTGTGTTAAGGTTTCGGGCGACCGCCTGAGCCATTCATTTATTTGTGAACGAACCGATTCAAGTTTTTTCTGTTGTCCGGTAAGCAACGCATGGCCGATGTGACTAGTAGCATAGGAATCCAGTCCGACTGTTCCGGATATGGCTGTTCCGGATATGGCTGCTCCGGATATCCATCCGGAACCGGAACCCCCCAACGCCTTCCCGGAATAATTTTTTCCTTGATAATGAAAAGCACTGTTTTCATGGCAACGACCAAGGCAACACATTTCACCAATTTCCTCTTTTTTGAAATGCTGAAGCAGCTTTGCTTTTACTTCATCTTGTGTACCGGCGGTCAGACAAGCGGAGCCGTTACAGACATAAATTTTTTTCCCCTTGTTTTCCTCCTTTAGAAAATCATAAAAGCTGGCTGTTCCAAACACATTGGCTTTACCAAATAAGAACTCCTTTCGTAAGGATTCTAATTCTTCAATGTCTGGCGAACCTTGCGCTGCTGCCGCATGACCAAGTTTTTCGAAGAGATTCGTTTCGATTCCTTTCCTACCGGCAAGATGACTGAGGTTTTCGGACATTAAAAGTCAAAGCATCTAATTTAATTAATTTCCTGGTCAAATGACCGTTTACAAAATTACTCATCTTCCCAACCGATAGCTGATAAAGTAAAATAGTCCGGTAACCAAAATAGGGTAGCTCAGCGGATTGGGTGTTGTGCCTCCGGTGACATCGAAAATAAGCATGGCGCCTGCAATGAGTGGAAGTATTATACCTCCGGCCAAAGGCTCTTTCCAGGAGACCACCAATACCAGCAACATCAGTAAGGCGGGTGAAAAGAATAAAAAGAAATTCCAGGATAATTCACCTGGATTGGTTTCGAAGGTTTGCGAAAACAGAGACATGGCGAGCAGTACGAACAGTAGGCTTATGTTCAGGACTCTCGGTATCCAGATAAGAAGTTTGATGCGATCCATCATATCTGTTGATCTCGAAACTTAATGGCTTGAAGTTTTTTCTTTTATGACGGACTTCGGGAGTTAAACGATCACCATCATGGTTCATCGCTGATTTCATCATTCGGATCCTTTAATCCTGGGGATAGTTTTGATTCACCTAAAAAACTAAAAATGGCACTCGATTTTAATCAGTATGCAGCCAAGGGAAATGAGATTCTGGCTAGTCTTGATCGTGAATTAGGGGACCAGGGTCGAGAGCATGCCGGCAGGGTGCTACGTGCTGTCCTGCATGCGCTGCGAAACCGCATTTCAGCAGAGGAGTCGCTGCAATTCATAGCACAATTACCCATGGCGTTAAAAGGATTGTACGTCGACGGCTGGAAAATGGCTACACTCCACAAGTCGGTTCGAACGCTGGACGATCTCGCGGATGAGATTATTGCGGAGGGTGGTCGGACGGCCTGGCGTGATTTCGCCTCCAAAGCCGATGCCATGCTTGCCCTACGCAGCGTAATGAAGGTGTTATCCAAATTCATATCGGCAGGCGAATTCAAGGACATTGCAGCGATCATGCCGGAACAACTTCGCCAAGAGGTTAGAACGTGGGGTGATCTTAAGAGTGCCCAAGCTGTTCAACCCTGATTCAATTAAAGGGCATGCCGGAATTTAATGAGTTTGAAAATAAAGATCCGGAGCGGCCTGTGAACCTCCGATTGGGCTGGATATGGATTGCGATTTTAACACTCATTGTAATCGCCTTGGGAATAGGCCGCATGTCAAACATAAAAGAAACTTCCTGGCAAGCTTTTGAGCGGGACATGCTGCGTACCGGGGCAGTAGAACGGTTGGTTGTTTCCAATCAAAGTGACGTGCAGGTGTATTTGAAAAAGGACCGGGCTTCAGACCCGAAGTTTAAAGAAGCATTTCAGTTGGGCCCTCTTTCAGGTGAAAAGATCAATCCCGGTCCGCATTATCATTTTTCTATTGGTTCTGTCGAATCTTTCGACCGCCGGTTGGATGAGGTTCAAAAGCAGCTGGGATTCAAGCAGGCGATTGAGGTGGTTTACATTACCAATCCTAATATTTGGTTGACCTTGTTGCCGTGGGTTCTGCCCTTGTTGTTGCTGATGTTGTTGTTTCGTTTTTACGGTTCACGTAATCCGGGTGGTGTACAGGGTCCGCCTTCGGTCTTCAACTTTGGTCGATCAACAGCGCGGTTACAGGAGGAGGCCACCAGTTCAGTAACTTTTGCTGATGTAGCTGGATTGGAGGAGGCAAAGTTTGAGGTAAAAGAGATTTGTGACTTTCTAAAGGAACCTTCCCGATATACGCGATTGGGTGCGCGCATTCCAAAAGGAATCATGATTGTTGGTCCTCCAGGAACAGGAAAAACTCTTTTAGCGAAGGCTGTAGCCGGCGAAGCCCGGGTACCTTTTTTTTCGATATCCGGATCAGAGTTTGTGGAGATGTTTGTTGGGGTAGGGGCAAGTCGGGTGCGCGACTTATTTCGTCGTGCCAAAGAAAAAGCGCCATGCATCATTTTTATTGATGAGATCGATGCGGTGGGCCGGTCACGGGGAAGACCGGGTATGTTCACGGGTGCAAACGATGAACGGGAGAGCACCCTCAATCAATTGCTAACTGAGATGGATGGATTTGGTACCAACAGCGGTGTGATTGTCTTGGCGGCTACGAACCGCGCCGATGTTTTAGATCCAGCTTTGTTGCGTCCCGGTCGTTTCGACAGACATATTTATCTGGAATTACCTGGACTGGCTGAGCGTAAGCAAATTTTTCAGGTACATGTGAAGAAAATTAAAATCTCAAATGACGTGGATATTGATTTTCTGGCGGCGCAAACACCTGGCTTTTCCGGTGCCGACATTGCCAACATCTGTAATGAAGCGGCTTTGATTGCAGCACGCGAGACCAAAACGCAGATCGTGCGTCAGGATTTTATGGATGCCATCGATCGGGTGGTCGCCGGACTAGAAAAGAAGAGTAAGATCATTACAGCGCGTGAAAAAAAGATTATTGCCTTTCACGAATCCGGCCATGCACTGGCGAGTTGGTATCTTCCTTTGATGGATCCGCTGATGAAGGTGTCGATCATCCCGAGGGGAAAGACCTTGGGAGCAGCCTGGTACCTTCCTGCTGAAAAACAGATTCGAACCTATTCTGAACTTTCTCAACGTTTGAGTGCTTTGCTGGCCGGCCGTGCCGCAGAGGAAATAATTTTTGGGGAAGTTTCTTCCGGAGCATTGGATGACCTTGAAAAAGTAACTCATGAAGCCTATACCATGGTGGCCTTCTATGGTTTCAACAAGAAAATCGGTAATGTAAGTTTTTACGACAGTACCGGTCGCCAGGAGTCGTCTTTGCAAAAGCCTTACAGCGAAGAGACTGCGCGTTTAATGGATGAAGAAGTTAGGAAGATGGTAGAGGAGGCCTACTCTCGTAGTTTAACGCTCATCAAGGAAAAGCGTGATCAACTTGTCCAGCTGGCCACGCGACTTCTAAAAGTTGAGATACTGGAGCATAAGGAGCTGGAAGAAATCCTTGGTAAGCGCAACATGCCAGAGCTCGAAAAGGTTTTGGTTGAAACTGCTGCCATGATGCCCCATTCTGCAGTTCCGGACTAAAGTCGCTGTTCCGGACTTTAGCCTTGCTGTTCCGGACTTTAGCCTTGCTGTTCCGGACTTAAGTCTCGCTGTTCCGGACT
>JBMSPY010000072.1:0-8736 GCA_049423005.1 Cyclobacteriaceae bacterium | reverse complement strand
CGCCCATCCGGTTATACGTCTTTTCAAATCCTGAATAGACCCAACCATTCATCATACCCCATAGTTCAACAGTCTCTTGATCCTTTTGTTCCCAAAGCTGCAACATTCGAACAGCGGACTGCATGATGGGGGCTTCCCGCTCAGCCTGGTCGGTTGAAATACCGGATGCTTCTAATTCCTTAATCTCCTTTTTGTATTCCTGGTCGAACCGCACGTAATACTTACCAACCAAATGATCTCCTTTCATTCCGGAGGATTCAGGAGTTTCTCCCTCACCAAACTGTTTCCAGGCAGCCATACTTTTACAGATATGGATACCACGATCGTTAATGATTTGAACCTTACGAACCGTATAGCCGAGGGCTTTATACAATTCTGCAACAGCGTATCCGAGGAAATTATTCCGAAGATGACCGAGGTGCAGTGGTTTATTGGTATTGGGTGAAGAATACTCTACCATCAATTCCCGTCCATTAGACGGAAATAAGCCGTAGGATGCATCGGTGTGAACAGCATTGAATAATTCAATCCAGGCCTTATCACGAATCACCAGATTGAGAAAACCCTTAACGACATTAAAACGTTCAATCAGTTCACTTTTTTCAGCCAGATGAGTGCCAATGAGTTTAGCCGTTTCCTCTGGTGATTTGCGACTAACCTTGGTGTACGGAAAACAAACTAAGGTATGAGATCCTTCAAATTCAGGGTTGGTGGGTTGCAGCACCACGTCACCTTGTTGACCAAAGAGTTCAGCAAGGGTTGACTGAACATCTGACCTTAATTTAGCATCCAGCGAAAAGCGACTCATGAATTAACGGTCGAGAACGTATGAAAAAATAAGAGGAGCTACGATGGTAGCATCACTTTCAACGATGTACTTAGGGGTGTCGATGTTTAGCTTTCCCCAAGTAATTTTTTCGTTAGGAACAGCTCCAGAATAGGAACCATAGCTGGTGGTACTATCACTGATTTGACAGAAATAGCTCCAGAAAGGCACGTTATCCATTTCAAGATCCTGGTGCAACATTGGAACCACGCAAATAGGGAAGTCACCTGCGATACCACCGCCGATTTGAAAGAATCCAATTCCTTCTTTACCGGAATTCTTGATGTACCAGTCGGCAAGCCACACCATATACTCAATTCCACTCTTCATGGTAGAGGCTTTCAATTCTCCTGAGTAAACATAGGAAGCAAAAATATTTCCCATGGTGCTGTCCTCCCATCCGGGAACGACCATAGGAAGATTGGCTTCTGCCGCTGCGATCATCCAACTATTTTTCGGATCGATCTCATAATATTGTTTGAGGTCGCCGCTATTGATCATGCGGTACATGAACTCATGAGGAAACAAACGCTCACCCTTATCTTCAGCTTCCTTCCAAACCTGGTATAAATGTTTTTGCAAACGACGAAAGGCTTCTTCTTCAGGAATACACGTATCGGTTACGCGATTGAGGTGATTTTGAAGCAGATCCCATTCCTGCTCTGGAGTCAGATCACGGTAATGTGGTATTCTTCGATAATGGGAGTGAGCTACCAAATTCATAATGTCCTCCTCCAGGTTGGCACCGGTGCAGGAAATAATATGAACTTTATGTTGACGGATCATTTCGGCGAAGCTGATTCCAAGCTCTCCGGTACTCATGGCACCAGCGAGGGTAACCATCATTTTCTTGCCTTCAGCAATATGCTTTTTGTATCCCTTCGCGGCATCAACAAGGGCAGCTGAATTAAAATGGAGGTAGTTCTTCTCAATGAATTCCGAAATGGGTCTTTGGCTCATAGGTTTAGAATAATGAGCGCGAAATTAAACAAATGAAGGCAGATGACAGCCTGTTTCAGGCCTGTCTTGACCGGACGGCCTCAGTCACGGATTGAATGACTTCAAAGGCTGTTTCGGACATCTTATTTTCAGTATCCAGGGTAGGGTTTACTTCGGCAATTTCCCAAGCACAAACCCTGGAATCACGCACCAGAGCTTTATTTAAATCCCTGGCCTCATCAGGATTCAGGCCGTTTGGTACGGGTGTTCCTGTTCCTGACGAAAAGCGACTATCGATGCTGTCCACATCAAAGGATACATAAATCAGATCACAATGCTCGAGCATCTTTAAGGCTTCAGCAGCAGCCGGTTCAGCACCCTTCTTCCGGACATCTTCGACCTCAATAAAATTGATGCCGTATTTATTGATCAGGTAATTCTCTGCTTTCTCAAGATCCCGAACTGCAATAAAGACGATGTCTTCGGGATAAATTTTTGCGCCAGGAACACCAACATTTTGAATTTGTTCCCAATAGTCAAGTGTTTCGCCTCGAGGAGTATTCACTTTACATTCAAGATTATCAAAATCACACGCCATGGATAACGTCATGCCGTGCATATTTCCAGAGGGCGTTGTATGAGGTGTATGTAAATCTGCATGCGCATCTATCCAGATCACACCAAGTCTTTTTTTCGGATGCGCTTTTTTAATTCCTGCTATGGTACCGAAAGCCGTAGAATGATCTCCGGCCATCACAATCGGAAATCTTTCCTCAAACAATTGCTCATACACTTCCAGGCAAACCCGTTCTTCCATGATCAGTACACCGTCGATAAACTTGGCGTAGGCATGTTCAGCGCTGTCGAAAAGTAACTCGTTGACGTGCTCCACCTCAACTGAGGGATACGTTCTGAAGAAATCAGAGCCCATATCCAAACTGGCGATTTTCACAGCTTCGATGCCAAGGCTGGCGCCGCGGGTACCGGCTCCGATTTCTGACTTAACCTCGATAACGATGATTTCTTTCATGGCTGAATGATTTACGGTTAACAAAAAAGGATTAAAAAAGGCTTAAAACGGTCAGAAAACCGCGCCTTTAGATGCCGGAAAGGCCGTAAGCGATGCTGAAGTTCAGCTGGATAAAGCGGTTAAACATCGTATTGCAAAGATGCTAAATTAGTGTCAATATTGCACCCTTCTAAAAACGACATAAACCTGACCCGAACAAGAGACGGAATAGATGAAAAGTTACCGTGACCTCATTGAGCAGTCCTTTGAATTTCCGCAGGAGGAATTTAAAGTTTGGGAACACGAACTGCTCTTTAACGAAGTGCCGCTGATGGATATCATCAAGCAGTATGGCACGCCACTGAAACTCACTTACCTACCCAGAATCCGGGAAAATATACGATTTGCGCAGTCCGCATTCGCACAGGCCATGGAGAAGTTCAATTACAATGGAACGTACACCTATTGTTACTGCACAAAATCTTCTCATTTTTCATTTGTACTCGAGGAAGCCCTTCGTAACAATGTAAATATTGAAACCTCATCTTCCTTTGATATCCCGATTGTTCGCTCCTTACACGAACGAGGTAAATTATCTAAGGATACATTTATTATTTGCAATGGCTTTAAAATGCCGCTATATACAGAGTCCATTAGCGATTTGATTAACGATGGATTTCATAATTGTATCCCCATCCTGGATAACCTCAGCGAAATTGATGTCTACGAATCAAAGGTCAACGGACCATATAAAGTAGGAATCCGTGTAGCTTCCGATGAGGAGCCAAAATTTGAGTTCTACACCTCCCGACTGGGTATTCGGTACAACGACATCAACTCGCTGTACAAAGAAAAAATTGCAGGAAGTCCGAAGGCGCAACTTAAAATGTTGCACTTTTTCATCAACACGGGTATTAAAGATACCTCTTACTACTGGAGTGAATTAAGCCGCTTCATTTTTAAGTATTGCGAGCTAAGAAAAATCTGTGACACACTTGACTCCGTTGATATTGGTGGAGGTTTCCCGATAAAAACGTCACTCACATTTTCCTACGATTATAAATACATGATCGAACAGATTGTGGAAAATATCAAATGGATCTGTGATAAAAACAATGTGCCTGTTCCACATATCTTTACAGAGTTTGGAAGTTTTACCGTGGGTGAGAGTGGCGCAGTCCTCTATTCCATCGTGGACCAAAAACTTCAAAACGATAAAGAGCTCTGGTACATGATCGATGGCTCCTTCATTACGCACCTTCCCGATGCCTGGGGCCTAAATCAAAAGTACATTCTCATGGCCATCAATAAGTGGGATGATCCATTCCACAAAATCAACTTGGGTGGATTGACCTGCGATAGCATGGATTATTATAATTCAGAAGCCCACCGCGGGGAAGTGTTCCTCCCCATGATCACGGATAATGAGAAGCTGTACATCGGATTTTTCCATACCGGCGCCTACCAGGAGTCACTCGGCGGGTACGGGGGAATTCAGCATTGCCTGGTACCTGCTCCCAAACATGTACTGATCAACCGAAATGAGGAGGGTGAGATAACAACCCAACTGTTTGCGCCAGAACAAACCTCAAAAAGCATGATGGAAGTTCTGGGTTACGGGGGAAAATAACCCCTGTTGTGGCTTCAGGTGGTTCCTCCTATTTTTGAACCATGAGGCTAACCCGACATTTCAGGAAAAGACCCCAACTGCTGCGCAGTTTAATGGGTTTCCTGATTTTCCTCTATTTAACGGGCTCCTTACAGCTGGATTCCATTCATCGTTTGATTCACGACCACGATGATAGATCCGCTCACACAGAAGAACTTGAACAAGACGCCTGTCATAGAACTGTTTTTCATCAGGCGACACAAAATACATGCGATCATCCTACCCACCTCAGTGAAGATAAAAAATGCTTGTGGTGCTTCGGGTCTGTTCACCATGAAACCATTCTGCAATCCATATCCCAAAACTTTGGATTCAAGCATTTTGAAAAACATCAAAGTTTTTATCATCAAAATCACTTAAGCTCGGAAGTGACTTTAGCGGATAGCCGAGGTCCGCCTTATATGAAGTAATCTACAGGTGAGGGCAAATGTCCCTTTCCTTTTTCTTCATATAAACTTCTGAACTTGAAAAAAGTCCTCTTCTTTTTATTTATCCTGACGTGCCCAAAACTAGTGTTTGGACAAGACTGCTCCTTGCTGCTAAAAGGCAAGGTGACCTCGTCTGATGGTGTGGCCGTAGAATCCGTTTCTGTGAATCTCTCCCCAGGTTCACTTGGAACGGTTACGGATGGTTCCGGATATTTTCAGTTCAAAAATTTATGTGCAGGCACCTACACGGTGGTGGTGCGTCATGTAGGTTATCAAATGATTCGGGAAACAATTTCCCTAAAAAAGAATCTCGAAGTTTCCTTCACCCTAATTGGTGAAGTACAGGAATTGGAAGCTGTTGTTGTACATGAAGAGTCACATCAGGAAGGAATTATGGTAGCAGGTCTGAACCGAACCGAGCTAGATGCCCTGGCAGGAAAATCTTTGGGTGAAACACTCAAAGAGTTGCCTGGTGTAGGTACCATTCAAGCAGGACCTGGGGTTTCAAAGCCGGTTATCCACGGTGTTCATGGCCAGCGGATTTTAATTCTTAACAATGGTGTGCGTTTGGAAGGACAGCAATGGGGAGCAGAACATGCGCCCGAAATTGATCCATTCATTGCCTCCGAAATTCAGGTCATAAAGGACGCGTCTTCTATTCGACATGGTGTTGATGCCATTGGAGGAGTAGTTATTGTTACGCCACCTGCACTCCCTGAAGAGCCTGGTTTGGGCGGATACTTGCAAACCATTGGACAATCCAATGGCCAATCCGGAACGATATCCGGAAGCCTTCAGGGTGGAATCAATGGAAAAAAAGGTTGGGGTTGGCGTGTACAAGGCACCGCTAGAAAATCGGGAGACTTCAATGCAGCAAACTATACGCTGACCAACACGGGACTACGGGAAAGTAATGTTTCCGGAGCACTTGGTTATCATGGAGCTCAGGGAGGTATTGAGGTTTTCGCTAGTCGCTTTGCAACAGACATCGGAATTCTCAGCGGTTCTGTTTCTTCTTCCGTAAGTGATTTGGCTACCGCTATTGCCTCAGAAAAACCAAGATACACGCGGCCTTTCTCCTACTCGATCGACAATCCAAGTCAGTCAGTGATCCACCACTTGGTGAAACTAAACGGTCACTATGCCAGTTCCTTTGGAACCTGGCGATGGGTGTATGCCTGGCAGCAAAACAACAGACAAGAGTTCGACATCAGGAGGGGTGGCCTATCCGAGCTTCCGGCCATCGACCTGAAATTGACTACACACTCCTATGAACTGGAATGGGAACAACCGGAGGGGAAAGCAACCCATATTCGGATTGGTAGTACCGGCATGTTTCAGTCCAATGAAAACGTTTACGGTACTCAACGCATTCCATTCATTCCGGATTACACCAGTGTAACCGGAGGATTCTACTCCATTGTGAATGCAGAGCAAGGGAACTTGAAAATGGATGCCGGAGTTCGTTATGATATCCGATACTATGACGTTGCGGGATTTGATTTCAAGAATACCCTTTACCGGCAGAGTATGCTCTTTCATAATGTGAGCGCTACAGCGGGATTGAGTCTGAGCCGACCAAATGGTCACCTATGGTCAACGAGCTTAAGCAGTGCCTGGCGACCTCCCCATGTCGCTGAATTATTCAGTCTGGGTACTCACCAAAGTGCGGCAGCTATTGAATACGGACTATTCTTGGATCCGTTAACCAACCAGATTCGCGATCGGGAAGATGTTGACTTTAGCAATGAGCAATCCTTGAAATGGGTAGGCGGTTGGAAAATTTCACGTGAAAAATTCATGGCCGAAGCCACCGTCTACAGCAATCTGATCTTCAATTATTTCTACCTAAGACCGGGTGGAATTACCAGAAATATCAGAGGCGCTTATCCGTATTTCAGATATGCACAAACGACAGCTCTCTTTACTGGATTTGATTTCGAAGCCAGCTGGGGTAGCCCGCTTGAAGGTCTTGTAGTTTCTCCAAAAATTAGTCTGTTACATGCCTCAAATATTACAGATCGCGACTATCTGGTTTTTATTCCTGCCAATAGAATGGAGCTGAGCTTGAGCCGTGATTTTACCGGAAAAAAATCCAATCGAAGTTACCATGTGGGACTACGAAACAGGTATGTATTTAGGCAATACCGTGCACCACGGGTAATTGCTCCTGAAGCCTTCTTGGATGCCGAAACTCCTGTAGCTGTCGGTGATCGGATGTTTGATTTTATGGCTGCGCCCGATGGCTACTACCTGGCGGGTGCTTCTGCCGGATATACCATCAAGTCAGAAAAAATCCGTTACGACTTCAGAATCACTGCCGAAAATCTTTTTAATAAGGCCTACCGAGAATACACCAATCGTTTTCGGTACTACGCCGATGAACTGGGGAGGAACTTAATTTTTTCAATCAAAATGACTTTTTAAAAATTTAAACTCATGAACTACACACAAATTCTTTCTAGACTTTTTTCAGTAGCACTTGCATTTTTTGTTTTTGGATGCAACACGGATGACCCTAAGAAGGAAGATGCACCAGAGCTCATCACCAAGGTAACACTTACGTTTACACCGGTTAACGGAGGAACTCCAATTGTTGTTAGTGCATCCGATCCGGATGGAGAAGGTGTTCAAGATCTGGCTCCAGAGGATGAAATCGTTTTAGCAGATGGAACCGCCTATGACTTAAGTGTGGAGTTAATCAATGAACTGGCTGCTCCTACTGAAGAAGGATACGACATTTCCGAAGAGGTTAAAGAAGAAGGCGATGAGCATATGTTCTTTTATGGCTGGACGAATGACCTCTTCTCCTCACCAACCGGAAACGGAAATATCGACAGCCGCGCAGATCAGGTTATTTATACCGATAACGATTCAAAAAATCTACCAATCGGTTTACTTACACGATGGACAACCATCGATACTGGAAGCGCCCACAGTCATACAACGCCAACTACAGGAACGTTTAGAATCGTACTGAAACATCAGCCAGGACTTAAAAACGGAACTTCCGGCGTAAACATTGGTGAAACGGATATGGATATAACTTTTTCAATAACCATTCCATAACAATCCTTATTCCTCTCAGAAATAGTAAAAAGGGCCGTAAACGGCCCTTTTTTTATTATCCATAGATCTCGTTGAGAACGGCAGCCAATCGAATTCCGGCTTGAGCGATCCGAACTTTTACAATATCGAAATAGCGATAGGCATAGTCGTATCCGAGTTTACCTTCTCCAATATCATAAACCTGTGGGCGGTACGACATACTTTCCTTTGCCCAAGTGCGCACAGGATCTTTTCCCCAGCTAAGCACTTTCTGTGGATCCGTTATCTGTACCGCATCGGCCAATTCGGTATAGCTTAGTCTGGTGTGATCAATCAGATCGCTGTCCCATACACGATGCAGATTGGAATCCTCACGAAACCATTTTAAACGAATACGGTTCCCGCCCTGATCATCACAACAACCAACATGAAGAGGTTGATGGATGTCACCAACCAAATGAATAATCATTTTTATATGTTCGATTTCCTGTTTACCAGAAACCTTTCCCGATTTTAACTCGGCCATCAGTCGCTCTAAAGTCTGAATCACATCTCCCTTCGGATTCTTAGGAGACTCCTCGTAAGATTTCCCCGTCTCCACGGTAACCCAGTGCCAATCAGCGGTGTGATCATAGGTTGAATCAGATCTGATTTCATCCATCCAAGTGGAGACCATCGCTATACTTTGCGGCCCTAGGAGATTACTCAGTTTTTTTCGAGCCTTTTTTGTCAGATGTCGTTCGGCAATGAGGCCAACTGCACGATGACCCGTAACACCCCAAGCCCCAACAAAAGGGTGAAGGATAAAACATACGAC
>JBMSPY010000071.1:0-8783 GCA_049423005.1 Cyclobacteriaceae bacterium | reverse complement strand
ACATACTCCCATTTTTCCAAATCAGGTTGGGCTTCCGGGTTCGTTAGAAAAACTTCTTTTTCACGCTCCAAAATCTGAAGACCGGCGTACGCGCCTCCGAGATCTCCGGTAACACAGATGATGTCGTTGTTTCCAGCTCCCGAGCGGTAAACAACTTGATCGGGATCTGCAAAGCCGGTAAGTGTTATCGACAAAACCAGTCCGGATGCTGACGTACTGGTGTCTCCGCCGACCAGGTCAACGCCATAATCAGAGCAAGCCATACGCATACCTTCATAAAGTTCTTCCACCGCTTCAAGAGAAAAGCGGTTACTGATTCCAAGACCAACCAAGGCCTGTGTCGGCTTACCATTCATAGCGGCAATGTCAGAGACATTCACCGCTATAGCTTTGTAGCCAAGATGACGAAGCGGAACGTAGCGGAGATCAAAATGAATTCCTTCCAACAACATATCGGTGGTCAGGAGTAGTGATTGGTCACCGGCTTTTACGACAGCTGCATCATCTCCAATTCCCTTGAGCGTAGTTGGATTGGTGAGCTTAATTTTTCCTGCTAAATGGTTGATCAATCCAAACTCACCAAGGCTGGAGATTTCTGAACGGTTTTCACTCATAGTATTATTTTTTTTCCTGACAGATCTCGACCAGAACGCCTGCTGTTGATTTAGGATGAAGAAACGTAATTAATTTATTATCAGCTCCGGAACGGATTCCGCCTGGCGCCATTTCAAAACCTTTTTCTTTTAATTCAGTTTCAGACTTTTCTATGTCCTGAACCTGAAAAGCAATGTGATGGATGCCCTCTCCTTTTTTTTCAATAAACTTTGCGATAGGCGAATCGGGACGTATAGCCGTTAACAGTTCGATCTTTGTTTCTCCTACCTGAAAAAAGATGGTTTGAACACCTTCAGAAGAAACGGTTTCAGTTTTATAGGGTGGGCTACCCAATAAACGGGTGAATAAATCGATGGCTGCAGAAGCATCCTTTACAGCAATTCCGATGTGCTCAATTTTTTCCATGACTGTGAAAGTCGGCTTGCTTTGGAGGTTTAATTAAATTTGCGCGAAATTCGTGAAACTTTTTCAGGAAATAATTTGTTTTAGAAAAAGGGTTAACCGGTTCAAATCAAAGAAAAAGTCATTTTTAGCTAAAAAAAGCCATATATGATCAGCGTCACAGAAAAAGCCAAATACAAAATCCAGGAATTGCTGGTGGCTGAGGGCAAACCTAATGAAAGCGCCATTCGTGTTTCGGTAAAAGGAGGTGGCTGCAGCGGACTCATGTATGACTTGGGATTTGATACTGAAATCAAACCTGCAGACCAGATTTTTGAGGATAATGGAGTCCGAATTCTAGTTGACAAAAAGAGTCTTTTGTACTTGTTGGGTACCACCTTAGATTTTTCCGATGGTCTAAATGGAAAAGGCTTTCAGTTTATAAACCCTAATGCTACCCGTACGTGCGGTTGCGGCGAGAGCTTTGCGGTTTGATACCTTTGAATGTCCTTCAATTTTGTACGCGTGCGATACACTTTAACTCTACAGCTATCGGAGTTGGCAGGGCATTGATCTCTACTGTCGTCCGGCATGGACGGACGGAGGAAAAATACTCAGCATAAATTTTATTGAAAACCGGGAAGTCTGTTTTCATGTTGGTCAAAAATACCGTGACATCAACAAGATCTTCCCACTTGGATCCTGAGGCCTCCAGTATCAAGCGTACATTTTCGAAAACAGATCGACACTGAACTTCAATATCGTAGGACTGAATAGAGCCATCGGCATTCAGCGTCACACCCGGTATCTCTTTGGATCCACGCTTTCTTGGACCTACTCCGGACAAAAAAAGTAAGTCGCCTACGCGCTTGGCGTGTGGATATGCGCCAACGGGCTCGGGTGCCTGACTCGAATTTATTTCACTCATTCTTCAATTATTTTGAATTCATCTGATCTTCAATCTCCTCAGCGTCCAGCGGAATATTTTTCATTAAGTCACGGACCCCTTTCTTGCCAATTACAACATTATTTTCCAATCGAATTCCAAACCCTTCTTCTTTAATATAGATACCCGGCTCAATGGTCCAAACTGAATTTTCCTTCATAGTTGCATGCATATCACCCACATCATGGACGTCTAAGCCAAGCATATGTGATGTTCCGTGATAATAATACTTGCGGAAGGCAGCCGAGGAGCCAGTGGTTTCTTTGGCTTCCTTTTTAGAAATAAGTTTCAACCCTGCCAACTCGAAGGCCATCAATTTTTCGACCTCCTTATGGTAATCAAAGTAAACTACGGAAGTACCCAACATGGACTTTGCTTCTTTCATAACCCGATGAACGGCCTTGTACACTTCTTTTTGCCGCTTGGTGAATCGTCCGCTAACAGGAATGGTGCGGGTGAGGTCAGCATTATAATTAGCGTATTCGGCAGCGACATCAAGCAAAATCAGATCGCCATCGCGGCAAACACGGTTATTTTCGGTGTAGTGGAGAATTACATTATTTGATCCACTGGCAATAATTGGCTGATACGCAAAACCCCGCGAACGGTGTCGGATAAATTCATGAAGATACTCGGCCTCTATTTCGTATTCCATTACCCCAGGCTTGACAAACTTCAACACGCGACGGAAGCCTTTCTCTGTTATATCGCAGGCTTGCTGCATCAACTCAATCTCCTGGGGTTGCTTGGCAGAACGCAAAGCAGCCATCAAGGGAGCTACCCGATCGTAGCGGTGAAGCGGGTACGCTGACTTGCACCACTCGATGAATCGGGCATCACGGGTTTCAACCACCACTTCGGACCGGTAATGCTCATTGGTGTTGAGGTAGACCCGATCTACTCCTCCCATAACCATCAGGTGATGAAAAACCTTATGAAAATCAGACAACCACATTACCGTCTTAATGCCAGAAACTGCAGTTGCTTCTTCTTTGGAAAATTTATGTCCCTCCCACTTTTCCAGCAGCTCATTGGGTTCCCGAATGAATAAAACCTCCCGAAGATGTGGTTGTGGAAATTGAGGACTAATCAGTAAAATGGTTTCTTCCTGATTGATTCCTGTTAAATAGAATAAATCGCTGTTTTGCCGGAACGGCATTGTACCATCTGCATTAGTCGGCATGATGTCGTTGCTGTTAAAAACAGCCAGACTACCTTCACGCATTTCACGAGTCAATCGCTTTCGGTTGTTGATAAATAGGTTTGGATCAATTGGGAGATATCTCATAAGCGCAGATTTGGTCTAAGTTAAAGAAGACAGAATTTATCCGTTCCTATAACGCGGCGGAAATTTACTCAACATTTTTTAGGATATTTATCAAAATACCTAATCTATGTCCCGCTTACTAATCCTGATTTTCCTGCTGAGCAGCCATCTCATTTCAGCACAACCCTATACACCCACAGCTGAAAACCTGGAGACCAGAAAATGGTTCCAGGAAGCCAGGTTTGGTCTTTTTATTCATTGGGGGGTATACAGTGTTTTAGGTGATGGTGAATGGGTCATGAATAATCAACGCATTCCTGTAAATACATACGAAAAAATACCGGCATTTTTTAATCCGATTTCCTTTAATGCAGCAGAGTGGGTGAAGATGGCCAAGGATGCTGGCATGAAGTACATTACTATAACGAGTAAGCATCACGACGGCTTTGCCATGTGGGACAGTAAAATTTCTGATTACAACATTGTAAAGAAAACTCCTTACGGAAAGGATGTGCTTAAAATGCTTGCTGAAGAATGTCAGAAGCAAGGTTTGAAACTATTCTTTTACCATTCACAGCTGGATTGGCATCATCCAGATTATTTTCCAAGAGGAAATACAGGTGCAGGATATACAGGAAGAAAAGAGGAGGGTGATTGGAACACGTATCTGGATTACATGGATACTCAATTAACGGAATTACTTACAGGCTATGGACCAATTGCAGGTATTTGGTTTGACGGAATGTGGGACAAGCCTAAGGCTGATTGGCGGTTAAAGCAGACGTACGATCTCATTCATCGATTGCAACCAGCGGCACTGGTGGGCAGCAACCATCACTTGGCACCCTTCGAAGGGGAAGATTTTCAAATGTTTGAAAAAGATTTGCCCGGACACAATACCACCGGCTTTTCTGGAGATCAAAAAATTGGCTCGCTGCCAATGGAAACCTGTGAAACCATCAACCACAGCTGGGGATTCAATCTGCAGGATAAATCCCATAAATCATTAACAGACCTTGTCCGTTATTTGGTTAAGGCCGCTGGCTACGGTGCAAACTTTTTATTGAATGTTGGCCCGATGCCTGACGGAAGGATTCAGCCCGAGCACACCGAATTGTTGCGCCAGATGGGCGATTGGTTAAAAGTTAATGGTGAAACAATTTATGGCACAACAGCAGGCCCTGTTTCACCACGACCCTGGGGCGTAACAACACAAAAGGGAAATAAAATTTGGTTGCATCTTTTGGATTGGCAGGACGAATCCGTCCTACTTCCTTTTACTGGTAAAAAGATCAGCTCCGTTCGACTTTTTTCAGATAAATCCTCACTGAAATACATTGAAAATGAACTTGGACTTTCCATTCAAATTCCGCAGTCAAAGCGGCAAAAACTGGATACCATCGTTGAGATAGAGTTAAAATAATATGAGCCGTTTTGAGCTTCCAACCTGAACGCTAACTTTGCGGCACTTTATATATGAAAAAAATCAAGTCGCTTTGGTATGCCAATCTCAACTACTGGACTCAGGAGAGAAGTCTGATCGCCTTGATGGTATATTTATTTGTCAGCATCGTTACCTGGCTTCCTTTTTCTGAACAGGAGCCATGGGAGGAAGCCCTTCAGGATTTGGTTTTTAACCTGATCCTTCTGGCCGGCTATTTCAGTGCGTCAATAGACGATAATCTTAAAACTGGTTTTTTAAAAACCGTTCTTGGGATCCTGGCCATTATGGCATTTGTTTTTCGGGGACTGGAATACTTGGTAAACGATCCGCTTATTCAGAAGATCGACCTGATTACTTCTGTGGCATTTTTTGGCATGTTGTCGATTCTGCTGTTTCGCTATGTAGTGAGGGACGATAATGAAGTTACCTCCCACAGGGTCATGGGCGCAATCGTGGTGTATATTCTGATCGGTTTAGTCTGTTCTTTTCTATACAATCTGGTCTATCTGTCGGATAATAAAAGTTTCATTTTTTCCGGACACGATCCTTCAGAAATGTCTCTCGCCTACCTCATCTATTTTTCCTTCACAATACAAACAACTGTTGGCGCTGGAGACATAATTCCTGCAGATCCTTTCTCAAAATCAATTGTTATTTTCCAATCTATGTTTGGAATGCTTTACCCGGTTGTTATAATAGCCCGACTCGTCTCTCTAGAAATTGAGCACTCCAAAAACAAGCGGCAACGGAACAACTATTGATTACCTGCACTAAAGGTTAGTGTGGAGACTTAATTTTACTGAACTTGCAGCACAGGTCTAACTGTAATCATTCATGAAAGGTCTTCGAATTGTTTTCATGGGAACACCTGAATTTGCGGTGGCCTCACTTCATGCATTAACCAAAAGTCAACATCAGGTTGTAGCAGTGGTGACTGCCCCGGATAAACCGCAAGGCCGGGGACTTCTTTTGACTCCTTCTCCTGTTAAAACGGCTGCACTTAACCTTCAAATTCCCATTCTTCAACCAGAAAAGCTCAAGGACGAAAATTTTTTAGACCAACTGCGCGGTTACCGGGCAGACGTATTTGTTGTAGTCGCCTTCCGGATGTTACCAGAGGTAGTTTGGAGTATGCCCGAATTTGGTACCATTAATTTGCATGCCTCCTTACTTCCCAAGTACCGTGGAGCAGCCCCCATCAATTGGGCCATCATGAATGGGGAAACAGAAACAGGAGTGACAACTTTTCGACTAAAACAGGAAATTGATACTGGAAATATTCTTTTTTCAGAGCCTGAACCCATCTACCCGGATGATGACGCCGGTAGTCTGTATGAACGGCTGATGCAAAAAGGTTCGAAACTGGTGGTCAAAACTGTAGACGCCATTGCTGAAGGTACTGCCCAGGAAATTCCGCAGGCAAACACCTCGAATCCGTTGCCAGTAGCTCCTAAACTATTTAAAGAAACCTGTGAATTACAGTTCACAAGCGAATCAAAAAAATGCCTGAATGCCATTCGGGGATTAAGCCCTTATCCAGCAGCCTGGTGTAAAATTCATGGAAGAATTTTCAAGATTTATAAGGCATCAGCTTCAATGCGACAGCAAATAGCCGAGCCCGGAACTATTGAAACAGATCAAAAAACAAAATTGGAAATTAGATGCCAGGATGGTTGGATACAACTATCAGAGCTTCAACCGGAAGGAAAGAAAAGAATGACAGTCGAGGAATTTTTCCGTGGAAATAAGATTTAAAAAATGAAGATAGCCCTGATCGCTGCACTTGATCGAAATCGTGTTATTGGAAAAAATAATGATCTCCCCTGGCGTTTACCCGACGACATGAAATTTTTTATGGAAACAACCATGGGGCATCCCGTTATTATGGGAAGAAAAAATTTTGATTCCATTCCGCCCAAGTATCGTCCCTTACCAGGAAGAACCAACATCGTATTAACCCGTAAAAAGGATTTTGATGCACCTGGTGTAATGGTTGCACACGATCCGGAGGAAGCGCTGAACAAAGCCTGCGAAAAGGAATCAAAGGAAATTTTTATAATTGGCGGAGCCGAGGTCTACGCTTTATTTATTCATAAAGCTGATCGGCTTTACCTCACAGAAATTGACGCCTCCGTTTCTGGCGATACTTATTTCCCAAATTTTGATTTGAAGGAATGGAAGGAAATAAGCCGAACGCCACATCCAGCCGATGCGCGACATGCCTATTCCTTTGATTTTGTTCTTTATGAACGGCTCAAAAAATAAAATCTTCCCACATGGACTACTTCCAGAATAAGGTTATTTGGATTACCGGAGCTTCTTCAGGTATTGGTGAAGCAGTTGCCAAAAAATTATCTTCCAGCGGAGCAAGACTCATTCTTTCGGCACGTAGAGGTACAGAATTAGAACGGGTAAAAAATTCCTGCGCTCCAGATAATCAATCGATGATTTCCATTTTACCCTTTGATTTGAAGGATGCCAGCACTTTCGATTCGATAACCAAGGAGGCCCTTCAATGTTATGGGCATATTGATCTAGTCATTTTAAATGGGGGTATCGCCCAAAGAAGCCTGGCTAAGTACACTACTTTGGAAGTTGACCGGGAAATAATGGAAATTGACTATTTCTCATGTGTGGCACTTACCAAACACTTGTTGCCCCATTTCATGGAGCGCAATCAGGGACATATTGTCGTGGTCAGTAGTGTGATGGGTATCATAGGTACACCTTTTCGAAGCGGATATGCAGCGGCTAAGCATGCCTTGCATGGATATTTTGATTCGCTCCGCGCCGAGCTGTGGAAAAAATACAAGGGTGTTGCCGTAACGCTAATTGCTCCCGGTTGGGTAAGGACTAACATCACCATGAATGCACTGAATGGTGATGGAACAAAACTCAACAGCATGGATACAGCCACTGAGCGGGGAATGGATCCGACTATTTTTGCAGACAAAATGATCAAGGCTATTCGTAAAAGAAAAAATCTTGCCGTGATTGGAGGCTTCAAAGAAGTTTTTGCTGTGGTGGTACAGCGGTTCTTTCCTGATCTTTTTGTGAAACTGGTACGCGTAATGGCCGTACGATGACAAACGAAATCTGGAACTGGCTGCTGTATATTGCCCTTGGTTGGATCACTGGATTTTTAAATACGGTGGCTGGCGGGGGAACATTAATCAGTATGCCCGTTTTGATTTTTATGGGTATGCCTGGCTCCGTGGCGAATGCCACCATTCGGGTTGCCATTCTGGCCCAAAACATTTCTGCTGCCAGCGGCTTTCACAGTAAGGGTATTCGACTTCCCTTCCCCTATTCCTGGTGGTTGGTGGGATTATCACTTATCGGTGGATGGATCGGAGCCTCGTTAGCCATGGAAGTTCCTGATCACCTCTTCAATAGAATTTTGGCTGTAATCATGGTCCTGGTAGTAGTCAGCATCTTATTTGAAAAGAAGCCAGTATTGGAAAACCAGTCAGAACTTTTTTCTGTCAAAAGACAGGTGCTCAGTGCCGGAGGGTTTTTCCTATTGGGTATTTATGGGGGATTCATTCAGGCAGGAATTGGCTTTTTGGTCATTGCCATGCTCACGCACCTCCACCACTTTCCACTAGCCAAAACCAATTACATTAAGGTTTTTGCAGCCATTTTGTATACTGGAACAGCAGTAGTTGCGTTTGCAATTGGCGGAAAGATTGTTTGGAAAGTGGGCTTAATCCTTGCTGTAGGAAACGCTGCAGGGGCGTGGTTTGCTAGCAGGTGGAGCGTGGCTGCCGGCGACCTTTGGGTCAAACGAATTCTGGTAGCAGCGGTAACTATACTGGTAATTAAGCTTTGGTTCTTTTAAGACGAGCAAACAACCGTTAGACTGACAAGTCGAAAGTATTCCTTTTCTACCATTAATAAATTATATAATTTTACAACACTCAAACTGCTATGGAAAACCCTAATCTGTCCCGCAAAGAACAAGTAATCCGGAAGGCAGCCGAATTATTCAGGGAGAAGGGTTACGCGGCATCTTCAATGCGCGACCTTGCCCAGAAACTTGGTATTGAGGCAGCCAGTCTTTATTCCCACATCAAATCGAAAGAAGAAATTCTACAGAGTCTTTGCTTCGACATGGCTGCAGAATTCAG
>JBMSPY010000070.1:0-8877 GCA_049423005.1 Cyclobacteriaceae bacterium | reverse complement strand
GGTCAGTACAAAGAATCCCTCGAGTCTTTTGATCAGTTTCTCGCTATTGAAAAGGTCAACAAAGTAAAAATAAATGAAGCGCTGCGACTTCGGGCTAATGCCGATTATGCGCTGAAGAATCAGAACGAGTGGTCTGCACGTCCACGTCCGTTAAGCGATACGGTAAATCGGTTTCTGATGCAATACTTTCCTGTACTCACGGCTGACGAGCAGCAATTGTTTTTTACGCGCCGAAATGGACCGACCGACCGCGATACAGAAGATATTGTCGTATCGACTAAAGACAGTCTCGGGCGTTTTGGTATTCCTGTCTCTGTTTCTCCCGTGATCAACTCTCCTGAAAACGAAGGCACCTGTACGGTCTCGGCCGATGGACGTCTGATCATTTTTACTTCCTGCCGGGGTAGAGCAGGGTTTGGAAATTGCGATCTCTTTGAAAGTCGTCGCATTGGTAACCGCTGGACAGAGCCACGAAATCTGGGAGCCGCCATCAACTCAACGGCCTGGGAATCGCAGCCAAGTCTTTCCGCCGATGGAAGAGAATTATTTTTTGTATCGGATCGTAAGGGTGGGGTAGGTGCCCGCGACATTTACCGTTCGGTGCGTGATGACAATGGAAAATGGACTCCGGCAAAAAACACTGGTTCAGTCATTAACACGCGTTACGATGAGATCTCTCCATTTCTTCATGCCAGTGGACGAATTTTATTTTTTGCCAGCAACGGCAGAGTAGGGTTTGGTGGTTACGATATTTTCTACAGCCACTGGCAGGATTCGGTATGGTCGGCGCCGGTCAATTTTGGATCACCGGTAAATAACCATGAAGATCAGTTTTCTTTGTTCATCACCGCCGATGGTAAGAAAGCGTACTACTCTCACGAGGAAGCGCGTGATCAAAATACCGGAAAGATTTTTTCTTTGGAAGTGCCTCCTTCCCTTCAAATCCGTGAAGTCTCTGCAGCGGTAAAAGGAAGGGTAGTGAACGCCGAGACTGAAAAGCCGGTAAAAGCCCGCATCGAATTGATCAATTTGAAAACAAATGCTTCGTTGTCGTATGTCTACTCCGATTCCTTGAATGGCAATTACCTGATGGTGCTCACACGTGGATCCGATTATGGATTATTTGTAACCGCCCCGGGATATCTCTACAAGAGTCAACATTTTAATCTTACCAATGAAGATCCGGAGCAGTTGGTCATTGACCTGAGATTATCGCCTGTCCATGCCGGCTCCTCCATGGTGCTGCAAAATATTTTCTTTGATTACGACAGTTATGCCCTGAAACAGGAGTCTTTACCGGAGTTGGAAAAGGCCACAAGGTTCTTACGTGAAAATCCTTCAATACGGATTGAGATCAGTGGTCATACTGATAACACGGGTACAGAAACTAAGAACCAATCCCTTTCTGTGAATAGGGCTAAATCGGTTGCTGACCAGTTGATTCGTTCCGGTATTGATGGTTCACGTATCAAGGCAAGCGGTTACGGTTCTTCCAGGCCGGTTGTTCCCAATGACACAGAGGCCGGCCGCCAGCGCAACCGCAGGATTGAATTTAAGGTCCTGAATGTACAGTAACGGCTGGTGGTTCAGCTTGCTTATATTTGCGCTTTGATTGTGTTATGACTGTTTACGTTTCCAGAAAAGAGCATTTTAACGCTGCACATAAGCTATCCAATCCGTCTTGGTCTGAGGAAAGGAACCGGGAAATCTTTGGTCCTTGCGCCAATGAAAACTGGCATGGACATAATTACGACCTGATTGTAACTGTTGCCGGTGAAGTGGATCCTGATACTGGATTTGTGGTTGATTTAAAGCGGCTCAGTGATCTGGTTCGTCGCGAGGTTACCGACAAGGTGGATCATAAAAATCTGAATCTGGATGTGGACTTTATGAGCGGTAAACTCCCAAGCACTGAAAATCTGGTGATCGAATTCTGGAAAATCCTCGAACCCCGAATTTCTTCCATCAGTCGCTTTGGTAAGTTATATTCCTTGAAATTATATGAGACTCCATTGAATTATGTGGAGTTTAAAGGTTAATAAAATCTTCAAAAACCGCTAAGTGCGTCTGTATTTCATAGCTGGGGAACGCTCGGGAGACCTTCATGGAGGCAACCTGATAAAAGCGTTGCGTCGGTTCCATCCTGAAGTCCAACTGAGGGGATTTGGCGGCGACCGCATGCAGGCTGAGGGCATGGAGCTTGTGGCTCATTACAATCAGATGGCCTTTATGGGGGTTATTCAGGTGGTGCTCAATCTCCGAAAGATCGCAGGATGGATGCGGACCTGTAAAGCCGATATCCTGAATTGGAAGCCGGATGCTGTAGTGTTGATTGATTACGGTGGTTTCAATATGAGGCTTGCGGCATTCCTTAAAGAAAAAAATATACGGACCGTCTATTACATCTCGCCGAAAGTTTGGGCCTGGAATACGGGTCGTGCCTTAAAGTTAAAGGCCACCGTCGATCAAATGCTGTGTATCCTTCCATTCGAGAAGGCTTTCTTTAAAAAATTTGATTGGGATGTTACCTACGTGGGTAATCCGGTGATGGATGCTGTACGTGCTTTTAAGCCTGCCGAGTCATTTCGCCATCGCCATGGACTTGGCTCACAGCATGTAGTAGCCTTATTGCCTGGCAGTCGCCGGATTGAACTGAAGCGCATGCTGCCGCTAATGGCAGAGGTAGTGCGCAGGTTCCCGCAGCACCTATTTGTGGTAGCGGCTATTCGTGAATTACCGGAATCACTCTACGGGCCACTCATGGCTTTGCCGAATGTGCGGTTTGTGTATGATGAAACATACGAATTACTGCTGCAGGCTCGGGCAGCAATTGTTACTAGTGGAACAGCTACATTAGAGACGGGTTTATTCCGTGTACCGCAGGTTGTTGTTTACAAAGCAACGGCTTTGGAGTATGCTATTGGAAGCAGAATAATAAAAGTGGATTACATTTCATTGGTTAATCTCATTGCGGAGGCTCCAGTAGTTCGTGAATTACTTCAGAATGAGGCCTCTGTTGAAAATGTTACTTCTGAACTTCAGCAATTACTTCAGGAGGGGGAGTACCGTGCACGGATGTTGGACGGATATCAAAGGGTGTGGGACCGACTGGATATTGGCTCAGCCAGTGAAAATGCCGCTCGGGCTATTTTGAGAAAATAATTGGGAGTCAGCGGGAAACCGCTTAAGCTACCTTCAACTTACTGAACTGCGACTTGCTGAATTTTTCGACTGCGTAGTTGCGGGTGATCTCCAGTTTTTTGGCATTTTTCTCCGATGGCATATCAAACATCGCATCGGTTATAATTGCTTCACAAATGGAGCGCAAACCTCGTGCACCGAGTTTGTATTCCATAGCTTTCTCAACGATGAAGTCGATAGCATCCTCAGAAAACTCAACGGCAATGTTCTCCATTTCGAACAGTTTGCTGTATTGTTTCACCAGTGCATTCCTGGGCTCGGTCAGGATCTTTCGCAGTGTTCCGGCATCGAGTGGATTGAGCCAGGTAACAACCGGTAAACGGCCAATAAGTTCTGGTATTAATCCGTAACTCTTAAGGTCCTGTGAGGTAACGAACTGCAGCAATTGATCTTCTGCTGCTCCTGGTTCTACATTTTCGTTAGTGGTAAAGCCGAGTGGCCTTGTATTAAGTCGACGACCGATAAAACGAGCAATTCCTTCAAACGCACCGCCACAGATAAAGAGAATGTTTTCTGTATTTACAGAAATCATTTTTTGATCCGGATGTTTACGTCCGCCTTGAGGAGGTACGTTCACTGAGGTTCCTTCCAGAAGTTTCAATAACGCCTGCTGTACGCCTTCACCACTCACATCGCGGGTAATGGACGGGTTGTCTGATTTCCGTGCGATCTTATCGATTTCATCGATGTAAACGATTCCTCTTTCAGCGGCCTCAACGTTGTAATCGGCAGATTGCAACAATCGGGTAAGAATACTCTCTACATCTTCACCCACATACCCGGCCTCTGTAAGGACCGTGGCATCGGCTATGCAGAAAGGAACTTGAAGGATTTTTGCTAGTGTACGCGCGAGATAGGTTTTTCCTGTGCCTGTTTCACCGACCATGATGATGTTTGATTTTTCAATCTGAACATCTGCCGCATCGGTTTTACGCTGCATCAGTCGTTTGTAGTGGTTGTAAACGGCTACCGAAAGAACTTTCTTAGCCTGATCCTGTCCAATTACATATTCATCCAGGAACTTTTTGATCTCCCTGGGTTTGATGAGTTTGAAGTTGGGAACGTTAGAACCATCTAGCTTTCCTTTCTTTTCATCGGTCAGAATCTGCCCGGCCTGACTTACACACTTATCACAAATGTGGGCGTGGATTCCTGAGATCATCAGTTCAACGTCCTTCTTATTGCGTCCGCAGAAAGAACAGGTTACTTCAGCCATAGGTGGTTCTTAGAACAAAGGGCCGTTGCCGGCCCATTGGTTTTATTTCTTCTTTCTTTCCAATACTTCGTCGATCAAACCGTAATCGCGTGCTTCGTTGGCTCTCATCCAGTAGTCGCGATCAGAGTCACGCTCGATCTTGTCGTATTTCTGACCGCTGTGCTTGGCCAGTATGTTGTAGAGGTCTTTCTTCACTTCAAGTGTTTGCTTGAGGGAAATTTCCATATCCGAAGCCTGACCCTGCATGCCGCTCATCGGCTGGTGGATCATGATTCTGGAATGGGGGAGACCACAACGTTTTTTATCTGCACCTGCTGCCAATAGAACAGCCGCCATGGAAGCCGCAAGTCCAGTACAGATTGTCTGAACATCCGGAGCCACATACTGCATGGTGTCGTATATGCCGAGACCAGCATATACGGAACCGCCTGGGCTGTTGATGTACATGACGATGTCTTTTCTCGGATCAGCTGACTCGAGGAAAAGGATCTGAGCTGTGATCAGATTTGCGATCTGGTCATCAACCGGCATTCCAAGAAAGAGAATACGGTCGCTGATCAGACGGGTAAACACATCGATTGCGCGGAAATTACCTGGTCTTTCTTCAATGACATATTGTGTCATGGCTTCAATGGCCGGTACCTGCTCCTGCATTTTGCGGGCATAGCTGTCCACGGTATTTCCACTCATTCCTAAGTGGTGAACTGCGTATTTCCTGAATTCGTTGTTGTTAGACATAATTTTTCTTTCCCTTATAAGTCAAATCACCCCGAAAAAGTTCCGTGCATTAATAACGGTACAAGTCGGATTTGTAAGGACCGTTCTTAGTTACACCGATGTACTTGGCTTGCTTGTCGTTAAGTTCTTCCAACTCTACGCCAATCTTTTTCAAATGCAAACGAGCAACTTTTTCATCCAGGTGCTTAGGAAGGGTATAGACTTTGTTTTCATAATTATCGGAATGATCCCAAAGCTCCATTTGTGCCATTACCTGGTTGGTAAAGGAATTGGACATTACAAATGAAGGGTGACCAGTCGCGCATCCGAGGTTAACCAGACGGCCTTCAGCCAGGAGAATGATTTGGTTTCCGTTCTTTAAGGTGATGAGGTCAACCTGAGGTTTGATTTCATCCCATGTTCCGTTGGCGCGCAACCAGGCTACATCGATTTCGTTATCGAAGTGTCCGATGTTACACACGATAGCCTTATCCTTAAGTGCAAGGAAGTGTTTACCCGTAACGATGTCGCAGTTACCGGTCGCGGTTACTACAATATCTGCTTCTTTCACGGCTTCTTCCATTTTCTTTACAGCAAATCCGTCCATTGCAGCCTGCAGGGCGCAAATCGGATCAATTTCGGTAACGATTACACGTGCACCAGCACCTTTCAAAGAGGCTGCTGATCCTTTGCCCACATCGCCATAACCTGCTACAACAGCGATTTTACCAGCCATCATAACGTCTGTAGCGCGACGGATAGCGTCCACACAAGACTCTTTACAGCCGTACTTGTTATCGAATTTTGCTTTAGTTACTGAATCGTTGATGTTGATGGCCGGGAGTGGAAGTTTGCCACTGTTCATGCGCTCGATGAGGCGGTGAACACCGGTTGTCGTTTCCTCGGAAATTCCTTTAATGCCTGACACCAGCTCGGGGTAGCGGTCCAGAACCATGTTGGTAAGATCACCGCCATCGTCTAGGATCATGTTCAGGGGTTTGCCGCCTTCAAAGGCATGCAGTGTTTGTTCAATGCACCAGTCAAACTCCTGCTCGTTCATGCCTTTCCAAGCATAAACTGGGATTCCAGCCTCTGCAATGGCTGCAGCAGCGTGATCCTGAGTAGAGAAGATGTTGCAGGATGACCAGGACACCTCCGCACCGAGGTCGATCAGTGTTTCGATTAACACAGCCGTCTGTATGGTCATATGGAGACATCCGGCGATACGGGCACCCTTCAGAGGCTTGGCAGCGCCAAATTCCTCACGGATGGCCATTAAACCAGGCATTTCAGCCTCGGCAAGTTTTATCTCTTTACGGCCCCATGCGGCCAATGAAAGGTCTTTTACCTTGAACTTCAGGGTATCAGTCTTAGTCATAGTTGTGTTATTAACGGTTGGAAACAAACCGCGGCAAAAGTAGTAAAAAACTGCCGTTTCAGCGGGTTACCGTGATTTCGTCCAAAAGGTTTCCTTTGGAGTCAATTTGGGTCAATTTGAGGGTATGCCCATCGGTTTCGATCCAGGTAAAGGAATGCACATCGGAGATCAGTTTGGTAGTAAAAGGAACCCAATTGGACCGAGGGGAATGCTCCCACATATTTGGTTTGTTACTAATCTCAGCATCATAGAGTTGCGCCCCTCCAGCTCCTGAAGTGATGTAAATAACTCCTTCAGGTTTGGTTATCATTTTTCCATCAAATTTCTGATCCAAAGTGAAGGTTCCGTCAACCCGTCCATCGCCACCAATCTGATAGCGCCCCTTTTTGTCCTTTTCAGGCACAAATTTGAGCGGATGGCTCCTTTGGTAGTTATGCACATGGCCGGTAAGCACCAAATCAACTCCAAGCTCCTCAAATAAGGGAGACAACGTGCGCATCACTTGATAGTAGTAATGCGCATTACTGGAATTAAATCCGGGGTGATGATAGGAGACTACCCGCCACTCATTCTTATGGTGCTTGAATTCTTTTCGGATCCAGTTGGTTAGTACGGTATCCTGCGGGTTGACATAGGTATTGGCATCAAGTACGACAAAGTGCACATTACCATGTCGGAAGGAGTAGTTTGAGATTTTTGGGAACCGGTCACCGACCCGCTCTTTAAAGGCGGCAATTTGTTTTGTCTGCCCCAAAACTTCCGGAGCAAACGATAACGTTGGACCGTTTCTGGGAAGATCCATATAATAGAAGTAGGCCATACCATCCGGGTATTCGCGTAAATCGTTGGCCCGGATGTCGTGGTTTCCAAGTACCGTATAAAAGGGTATTTGTTTCATTAACGGAGCACCGCGGTTGACGGAGGCTACGGGCGCACAATATTGTTGAAAGAATCTGGCGCGGTATTCACTTACCTGGCCGTTAGAATAAACCTGGTCGCCGGTAACCAATACAAACTCTGGTTTGCGCTGAAAGATCTGATAAGCCACAGCCGCTTGCCCTTGAGATCCTGTTCCGCAGTCACCAAAGACAGCAAATTTCGTTTTGTGATGATGTGTTCTGGTTTTGAAGCTGTTCTGTGCGATCAGTCTGTTTTCTACCCGAACGCGGTAGGCATATTCATGGTCAAAATCCAGATGCTCGATATAGGCACGGTATAACCAGGAAATCTTCCCATTAAAATCCAGTTTCACACGCTCCACTTTGGCATGATGAACACCATGTTCCTCATCAAAATTTTTACCCTTTCGGAAGTCAACAAAAAAATTTCCCTGCGTACTGTCGGTTTGCCAGATAATAACTTTTCTCTCGTGATGAAGATCCGGTGCATTCCCTGGCTGTATGTAGGGGGGTACCTCCAGCATCTGACCAAAAGCGGAGGAAACCACCACCAGCCAAACAGAGGTTAAGGACAATTGAATCTTTCGAGTCATTAGTGTGTTGCGGTTCCTTTTGTTCTCCAAACTTTTAAAAGATTTTCTATCCAGCCTCTTACTTAAACTCAAAAAGCATGCCCGTTATGTTTACTTGGGAAGCTCTGATTCTTTAATAACCGTTGAATAGATACTGGTTTTACCATTATCCATCCGGGTCCAAACCGGTACGATGATGCCTTTATGAGCAGAAATATTCAAATAATCCCCAAAAAAGACCATCTCTTCAGGGATGAATGGCGTCTCGCTTATTTTAATCTCCTGGAATTTGCTTCCGCCATCAACTGACCACGCCAGATAGACGTCTGTCTGATTTCCCTGTAGTCCATACCGGCTGTAGTACAAGATATAGATGTGACCGGTCGTTTGGTCGACGGCAATCCAGGGCATAAACTGGTGTCCTGTTGTTTTTGTACCCACACGAACGGCCTCTGACCAGTTGTCGCCACGATTGGGAGATTTGATAAACCAGATATCGGAGTCTTCACCGAGTCTTTGGTCACCATAAACGACATAAAGACTTCCGGTAAATGGTGAGCCGCTATGGTCGCCACTGAGCACCGGTAATCCGTTGCAACGGCCAAGACCAGGTACGGTCATGGTCCAGCCTCCAAGTTGGCGGGTAACTGAAATATCCGAACGTAGCCAGGTTTCACCACCATCAAACGAGCGGTCCAAATAAATGAGCCCACCCTGTGCCCAGGTAACAAAAGTCCGTCCTTGTGCATCAATGTAAGGTACAGCACCCATGGCCGTAAAATCATCATCCATACAATCGCCACTGACTTTGTTGATGCGCACGGGCTCAGACCATTTATCGGAACGATTGGTTGATTTGCTGAAGAGGATATTGGATTGGCAGGCCTTATCCTG
>JBMSPY010000069.1:0-8881 GCA_049423005.1 Cyclobacteriaceae bacterium | reverse complement strand
CACCTAGGGGCGCCAATGCACCACCGGATCTTAATCTGGCCTCAGCAAGCAAGGGTCGAACATCCGTCTGATAGGCACTTTGAAGAATTTCCTGAGCCACAACTATGTCATTGTTCAATTGTGCTTCATTAAGATTTTTCTGATCAACCAATAAAGCTTTTGCATACGCCACCTGAATGGCTTCGAGAGATTGCATCAAATCTTCAAGAGGATCTTTTAAATTATGAGAAGCGTCAATCATCCAAGCCAATTCCGAATGATGACTCATATTTCGATTATTCATCCCCTCAACCAACTCATTAAAAATTAAGAAAAGCTGATACGGATTAATACTACCCACGGTAAGATCATCATCTCCGTACTTTGAATCATTAAAATGAAAGCCACCTAGTTTTGTCTCACGAAGCAACAATGATACAATCTGCTCAATATTTGCATTGGGCAGGTGATGTCCCAGATCAACTAATGTAAATGCTTTCGGACCCAACTTATTGGCATATAAAAGGGACTGACCCCAATCCCCCACCGTCATTGAGTAAAAATTTGGTTCAAAAGCCTTGTACTCTACAAACATCCGCCAATCATCCGGTAAACCTGCGTAAACCTTTTCAAGTGACTCTAGCGTATTTTCAAAGGCTCTTCTAAAATTCAATTGACCGGGAAAAGACGATCCATCTGCCAGCCAAACAGTAATGGACGTACTGCCCAATTCCCTACCATAGCGGATCACCTCAAGATTGTGTTCTACTGCTTGTTGCCGAACTCTGGCATCTACATGCTGCATGGAACCAAACTTGTAACTCAATGCTTGACCGGGCTGATCCTGAAAAGTATTGGAGTTAACAGCATCAAATCGAATTCCCAACTCCGCGGCCAATGAACGAATCGCTCCTGCATCTCTAGGTATATCCCAAGGTATGTGAAGGGAAACAGCACCAGCCGAACGAGCCAGCGCATGAATTAAGGCAACATCCTCTATTTTCTGTTCCAGAGTGGCTGGCTCTCCGCCTCCAGAAAATCGACCAAAGCGGGTACCTCCTGTTCCCAGGGCCCAACTCGGAATGGCTACCTGAAAGGCCATCAACTTCTGAAGGATTGTTTCTGCATTAGGCACCAAAGCCGCAAGAGACTCGAATCGCAAGCGGTGCGCTGCCATGACCAAATGATTTTGCTCTTCAATGGTGCTTTTCGAAATCCTCATAACCAGTAGTGTTAGGAAAAATTCAATTTACAGATTTAGCGAACAAAAGATTGCGCAATGCCTCCATCAACATTAATCACATTTCCAGTAGATTTATTCAATAAACCACTTACCAAGGCAAAGCAAGCGTTTGCGATATCAGCAGGAACAATGATTTCATTCAATAAGGTCCTGCTGGCGTAAAAGGCCGGGAGATCCTCAACCTTAACTCCATAAGCTTTTGCTCTTCCTTCAGCCCACGCTCCTTGCCAGATTTTACTGTCAGCGATTACGGCATCCGGATTGACTGCATTTACTCTAATCTTGTGTGGTCCAAGTTCGGCGGCCAGCAATCGCGTCATATGCAACTGAGAAGCCTTTGCAGAACCATAGCCTAAATTATTAGGGCCGGCAACCAGAGCGTTTTTACTTACAATATTGATGATGTCACCTCCTAAAGCCTGCCGCTTCAAAACCGTTATCGCTGTAGCAGAAACCAAAAACTGCCCCTTAACCAGAACATCGTACAGAAGATCCCAATCTTGTTCTGAATGTTCTTCCGCTTGCTTTGAAATGGATAGGCCAGCATTATTAACAATCAGATCAATACCACCAAAAGCGAGTACTGCTGAATCTATAGCTTGCCGAACGGATTGAGATTGCGTGACATCCAAAGGAATTGCCACAAATGAATCTGCACCAAATTTTTCGTTGAACTCAGCAGCAGCCTGACTAAGTCTGGTGTGGTCATTATCCGTTAGAACGACGCAAGCACCCTCCTGTGCAAATTTCAGCGCGATCGCTTTTCCAATACCTCCACCGCTTCCAGTGACCAATGCAATGCGTCCTGACATTGGCTTTGGCTGAGGCATACGTTTTAACTTAGCTTCTTCCAAAAGCCAGTACTCTATATTGAAGGCCTCTTGTCGCGAAAGTGCCGTGTACTCCGAGATCGCCTCAGCTCCCTTCATTACGTTAACAGCGTTGACATAAAATTCACCTGCCACCCGCGCCGTTTGCTTGTCCTTTGAAAAAGTAAACATGCCCACTCCGGGCCATAATATTACCACAGGATTGGCGTCACGCATGGGCGGACTGTTTGTCGATTTGCATGCATCATAGTATGAAGCATACATCTTTCGATATTCCTGAAATACCGGGGCCAACCTGTCTTTAATTTGGTTTGCATCCGATAGATCCTGGTCGGCAGGAAGGTCCAGAACTAACGGACTAATTTTTGTCCGTAAAAAGTGATCCGGACAACTCGTACCCATTGGAGCTAATCGAAACAGGTCCTGAGAATTAATGAATTCCAGTATACCATCAGAGTCATTAAAATGACCCACCATTTTAGTGTGTAAAGAACAAAAATGCCTTAACAATGGAGCAAGTTGTGCAGCTTGCACGCTACGTTGCTCGGCAGGTAGTGACTGAATCTTTTCCCCACCAAATATAGGTGTGCGTTTTCCGTAATTGGCCTGCAGATATTCTGCACATTTTTCAATTACCGAAAGAGAATTGATGTAACATTCATAAGAAGTATCTCCCCAGGTAAACAAACCATGCGATCCAAGCATGATACCTCGAATTCCAGGGTTTGCGTTAAGACACTCCAGCAGTTTCAATCCCAAATCAAATCCTGGCCGCTGCCATTCTACCCAACCAATTGTTCCTCCAAATAATTCGTTGGTAATGCGCTTTCCATCCTTCGAAGCAGCAATGGCAATGGCAGCATCAGGATGGAGATGGTCGATGTGCTTGAAGGGCAAGAAGGCATGTAATGGAGTATCAATGGAAGGCGCCTTCGAATTCAAATCGAATATGCAGTGATTGAATAAGGCCACATCTCATCCTCATGTTCCAGTCCCCGATAAACTGAGCGCAAAGCATGGAGTTGATCAACATAAAGCGCAGCCAATCCATCCCGCTTCATGGTCCCCAGATCCCCTCCTGAACCTTTAACCCACATCACCGGAGCCACTTTTCCTGAAAGGGGATTTTTCATTTCAACTTTACAGGATGTATTTCCTCCACCATAGTTCGTTAAGCGGAGATCAGAACCAAGGAGATTGGATCGATACACCAATAATTCAACTTCATCCCCTTGCCGGGCAGCAGCCGCGGATTCATCCCACAAATAAGAGACATACTTAAAATCCTGTTGCTTCATAGAGTTTATCTGATGAAAGTAAAAATAATGGAAAATGTTATGGCATACCTATCGCAATCGTATGGATGGCCATACGTAGTTGACGTCAAAAATTGGAAAGAATTAGAACCGACTAGGCCAACTCACGGAGATCTACAGGAACTACGCGTGAAACACCCTTCTCCACCATTGTAATTCCATAAATTACATCCGTTGAAGTCATTGTACGCTTATTGTGCGTGACAATTACAAACTGGCTATCCTTGCTAAAGGTTCTTATAATGTTGTTGAACTTATCAATATTGGCATCGTCCAGCGGCGCATCAACCTCATCAAAAATACAGAAAGGTGCAGGCTTCAACAGGTACATAGAAAACAACAATGCCGTAGCCGTAAGCGTCTTTTCTCCACCGGATAACTGATTGATGGTTAACGGACGCTTACCCTTAGGTTTAGCAATAATGTCAATGTCTGATTCAAGCGGTCGGGTTGGATCAAGCAATTTCAAATCACACGCGTCACCTTCATTAAATAATGATTGAAATACCCGGATAAAGTGTGACTTAATTTGCTCAAAAGCCTCCATAAATGTTTTGGAGGCCACCTCCTCAATTTCATTTATTGTGCTGAATAAGGATTCTTTTGCTTTGAATAGGTCCTCACGCTGTGTAACGATAAAATCGTTGCGCTCCTTAATCTCGTTGTAGGCCTCCATCGCCATCGGGTTGATGGGCCCCATATTGTCGAGACGATCGCGCATACGTTGAACCTGTTGTTTCAGAGTTTCCTCATCAGCATCAGGTGTCTGTTGGGTCTCAGTTTGGTCGGTGAGCAGATGATCCAGGTCGAGGTTAAACTCCACCGACAACCGTTCCTTAACCGTATTCAGTTCAAGCTTGCTGTCGTTCAATTGCTGCTGAAGGTGCAACAATAATGTATCAGCACTTTCTCTTTGTTGTTGCAGACTACGAATCTCCTTTTCAATCTCATCGATTTGTCCGCGACTCGCATAGTAATCACGCTCAGCCTCATTCAAGGCCTGCTCCATTTCATCTTTTCGTGCATAAAGAGCGATAAGCTCTGTGTCACTGGTTTCGGCATGGGCCAGAATTGCACGAATTTCTTCCTCATTCCTATGCAGTTCTTCTGTATTGACACGAATACGCTCCGAGCTGCTGTCCAAAGACTCCTGCTTGAACTTAATTTCCTGCTCAATACTTCCAACGCGATTTTCTTGTTGATGGAAGAAAATGTTTTGCTCATTGAAAGCCGAGGATTTTTGGGCCAATAGTTCATTCTGAACACCCAGATCACCTGCTTTCAGCGTTATTTCCTGATCCATCAATGCCAGGTCGTGTTGCAATTGCTGTGATTGCGGACGTAATGCATCTACCTCCACAAGCATAACGTCAATCTTCTCAACCATATCCTCCCGCCGTAAACCGGCACTGGATATCATTTGAGCAAACTGTTCCTTTTTGGTCTTAACCGAAATAAATTCCTCACTGACCTGCTGCAGTGCTCGTTGAGCCTCCTCTAACTTAACTTTTAGAGAATTGTTTCGAAGTAGTTCAAGTTCTTTCTGACGATCCAACAAACTGGTACGAATCTCTTCTACTTTTCTATTGAGTTCCCGGATTTCCTTGTCAAGCTTCTCCAGGTTCTTGGCTCGGCCGATTTTTTTACCCTCAAATAGTCCAACCGATCCGCCAGACAAACTAAAACGACGACGGGTGTATTTTCCACTTCTGGTCAAAAAGGTATTTTGATCATCGACTGCAACAGCCGTGATATCTCCATCAACGATATAAACCTTGTCCAGAATGTAGGACATCAGTTTATTGTATTTAGGATCAAATTCGATAATCTGAGTGGCCGGAAAGGCATTCGCATACATTTCAATCGGTGAAGACTGAAATTTTTCGAATGCAGCCAAAATAAAGAAGTTAGCTTTTCCCTTGCTGGCATCACTGAGGATATTGATAGCCTCGTAAGCCTCGCTTTCTTGATCAACGATATAATAATTGAGGTAGGGCTCCAGATAATTTTCTATCGCGACTCGATATTCTTCGGGACAAGTAAGAATGTCCGACAACAGTGGCGCATTTTTAGTCCATTCAACTTTCTTCTTCAAAAACCGAATGGCCTCTGGAAAGCCCTCCAGATTTTCAACCAATGATTTAGTAAGCTGAAACTCGTTCTGACGGGCATCAAGCTTTCGGCCCGTCTCGGTCAACTCATCACGAATCAAATCGATGGTCTTTTCCAAGGACGAAATCCGGGCAAGCGTTTCCTCTTCCTCCCTTTTAACAGAATCCAACTCCACGGTTCGCTGCTGAATCTGATTGGATAATTCAACCAGTTTGTTCTCAAATTCAGCAAGACTAGCTGATTGCTGAGAGGTATCATTGGTATTTCGGTCCAGCTCCTGCTTTAAGGATGAGATCTGTATTTCCCTGATTTCCAGTGCTTTATGAACGTCAAAAGATTCCGTCTGCTTAGCTCTATAAACATCCCGTAATTGATCCAATGAAGCCTGAACAGCCGAGGTTGCTACCCGTTGTGTATCGTATTCTTGACGGAGCGCATCTACCTTGGTTTGAATTTCAGAAAGCAACTGCTGGGCAAGGCCTTTTTCACTTTCCAAACTGTCAATGCTGAAGCGGGCACGCTCGCTGCTTTTGCGGTCTTGCTCAATCTGATCACGCAAATTGGCAGCCCGATCGTTTAAATACCGCTGGCGTTCATTTTTTATCTGCTTCTCACTTTCGTACTGCCGAATCCCCGTGACATGATCATTGATCTCCTTCTGTCGCGCAGAAAGAGTTTTCTCTTTAATAATGAGTTCAGCCTTTTGCTTTTCAATTTCAGCCTGCTGCTCTGCCGTTTGTGCAGATAAAGCAGACTTTCGCGTACGCTCGCCTTCAATTTGAGCATTAATGGAGTCAAAATTCTCCCTCTGCTTTTTGACAATCAATTTGGCCAGGTCTATGCTCTTGGCTTTATACTCTTCCTTGGTTTTGTAATACTGCTCCGTTTGTTTAGCCTGTTTTTCCAGGCTCTTCATATTCTTTTCAATCTCAAAGAGAAGATCCTCAACCCTTTCAAGGTCCGCATCGGTATCTTCGAGTTTCTTTAACGTTTCTTTTTTGCGCTTTTTAAACTTTGAAATTCCAGCTGCCTCCTCAAAAAGCATTCTGCGGGAATTATCCCGGTCATTAAGGAGATCATCGACCATTCCCAACTCAATGATGGCGTAGCTATTGGAGGCCACCCCGGTATCAAGAAAAAGATTTGTAATGTCCTTCAAACGACATAAAACGCCATTCAGTAGGTATTCACTTTCACCTGATCGGTATAACCTACGCGTAATGGTTACCTGAGTGTACTCTGTAGGCAACAGGTTTTTAGTATTGTTAATGGTTAACGACACCTCTGCCAGTTGCTGTGCAGATCGACTATTGGTTCCGTTGAAAATGACGTTTTCCATTTTCTCAGAACGCAAGGCACTGGTTTTTTGCTCACCCAATACCCACCGAATAGAGTCTACCACATTAGATTTTCCACATCCGTTTGGACCTACTATACCCGTGATGCCCTCATCAAAATTGATAACGACCTTATCTGCAAAGCTCTTAAAGCCTTTGATTTCCAGTTTAGAAAGCTGCATTCCTCTTTAATTCAATTTCCTCAACAAACACTTAATTCCGGTTACGGAAGAGGGCAAAGATAAGATGATTTGCTTGGCCTGAAAGGGTCGAAAATCTATTTTTTTAGCCTATTTTTGAAGGAATGGAACCCAAACTGATATTCTGGATTATTGGTCTAATCCTTTACTTCTGGATTAAATCCAGGAAGGGTTCTTCACCCGCTGGCGGACCTACTGAATCCTCTGAGCAATCTCCAATTCCACCACCTGGTAAAACCATCACTTTTGAAGACCTTTTGAGAGAGATTGAGGCTACCAAAGCTCCCAAACGACCTGAGCCTCAACCCCAACCAGAAACGTTCGATGAATTCGATGAGGACTTTGAGGAAGCAGAGGTAAACGAAACGATTCCAAAAACAGAAGCTGCTTCACAGGAACTTCAAAAAGAGGATGTCTATCAGACATATGAAAAAGCGAAGTCCGAGGCGTTTGCCCGTGAATCCTTGGAAGAGACACTTAAATTGGAGAATACCAATGTAACCTATACTAAATTCAAAGAGTATCAGGTTACTGAAAACGAAACCATTGCCAAAAGCATAGCTTCTGACTTTCAGAACTCGGATCGTTTGAAGAGAGCATTTATTATGGGAGAAATTTTAAACCGAAAGTGGAATTAAATGATCAATTCAGCGCGAAAAGTCTACATGAGCTCTATTTTTTCGTAATTTTCTGACACATAGCCGCTATGCTACTTTCGTCCTTTCCGGCAGCAGTGTTCCTTTTTTTAAGCTCCCTTGGCAGCGTGGCCTCTCTGCCCCCAAACAGACCTGTTAAAGATTGTCCGGCTATCACCATTACCTACACTACAACTGCAAAGCAACCCGGACTTTTTTCTCTGGAATTCATCGTTTCGGGCGGAAAAGAGCCTTACAAATACATTTTCTACGAGGAGTCCGGAAAACTGGTTTCTGAAGAATTCAACCAATCTTCTTTTAGTTCTGTTAAAGCCGGGAACTATCAACTCACTGTGATTGACAGTAAAAATTGCCGTGAAACAAAATCGATTCAGTTGAAATGAAGAAACGGCTACCAGCTATCTTTTCTTTTGCCCTGTTTATCCTTTGTGTTACTCAAAGTTCAGCTCAGGTTTTCACGTACTCCAAAAACGGATTACAAGTTGAAGTTACAGTAAAGAATGCCTGTGATTCCGCAGTCAGTAATGGCTCTATCACCTTTAAACTGATCTCCTCTGCAAGTAAAAAGGCCCAACTCTTATTAATTTCAGGACCATCCACCACGGTTTTTCCAGAATTTGATTTTCAACTTCCCGATACCACAACGTTCACGTTTGTTCCAGCCAGTCCACAAAATGGCACTTATGATTTTGTCATTCGTGATCCACTCAACAACTCCGATTTTATTAATACGTTGATTGCCTCAGTGAACGGCGTAAATCTTGGCGCCTTGCCTCCTATTGTATTGAGTCAAAGCAACCTGAACAATAACACCAATTGCAACACTCCGAATGGCCAAATCCAGGCTACTTTGAGTGGTGGCTCCAAAAGCCCCGCCCTAACGGTTGCCGGAAGTTTCAGCTATACCTGGACTTCTTCCTATCCGCTTCCAGGCTTGCCCTTAACCGGAAGCTGGGATGGAACCGGAACTCTTGATCTGGCAAACCTGCTGTCCATTCCAGGACTTCCAGGAGGTAAGTATACGTTGCAGGTGAGTGATAATTATTCACAATGCAGTGAACAAAAGGAATACATAATTCTGGATTCTTCGCCCGTTGAATTCAACGTTGCGGCCACAAACCTAACCGGTTGCATCAACACAGACTTAACCATACAACTAACGGGCTCAGAGTCGTCTATTGTAGAATATGAGGTACTAGAAAATGGTA
>JBMSPY010000068.1:0-8910 GCA_049423005.1 Cyclobacteriaceae bacterium | reverse complement strand
ATTCAGGTAGGTCGCTTTTATCAGGTTGTAAATGCTGTTACCTACATTGAATTGAGTGGCTAACTGAAAATCAAAGTTTCCATAGATAATGGAGTTATTGAATCCTCCGAAGTAATCCGGAATGGCTTTGCCGGCAATTACGGCATCGTCGCTGGTAACTTCTCCGGCTGTAACGATTTCTCCATCTATGTTATAATAAAGTGCATCTCCATTTTCCGGATCAACTCCAGCATAACGGACTGAAAAGAAAGTACCTAAGGCCTGTCCTTTTTGCAATATGTGTGTTGGTGAAATATCAGAGTAGGCACTTACCAATAAACCATCATTCGTCAAATCCTTAATCTCATTTTTAATGAAGGACAGGTTGAAGGTTGTTGTCCATCGTAATTTTTCGTTTGCAACATTCACCGATTGAACACTGATTTCCCAGCCGCGATTTTCAATTTCTCCCCGGTTGCGGGTAATGGTGGCAAATCCGGTTGTTCCAGGTATAATATCGTTGCTTAGTAGATTGGTTTTGTTGGATTTAAAATAATCGATAGAACCGGTGATTCTTCCTTTATACAATTCCCAATCTATACCGACGTTGAAGGATTTATTGGACTGCCAGGTGAGATTGGGATCTGCAATATTTCGCGGACGTAATCCTGATAAACCGAGATAACGGGCCGGCTGCCACAAGGAAACATTTTGAAAATTTCCAATTTCCTGGTCACCGGTAACACCATAGCTCGCGCGCAATTTCAAATCGGTAAGTAAAGTCGGTTCGCCAAAGAAGGCTTCACGACTGATGCGCCAACCAGCGGAAGCCGATGGGAAGAATCCATAACGATCATTTTTAGAGAAGCGGGAGGAGCCATCCATCCGGGCGGAAACCGAAAAAAGATATTTATCACTGATGTCGTAGTTTACCCGGCTCAGCCACGAAACAAGCCCAAATGAAGTTCCGTTGCCAACTACTTTGGTGATATCTGCCGCACTGGAAATATTTTCAAGTCCACTTCCGGCAGGAAAACCCTGACCGTTAAGCGAAGTAAACCTGGATTCCGTCTCCTGCATAGTATAACCCGCGATGGCATTCAGTTTACTGTTGCCAAAACTTTTGTCGTAAGTCAGAATGTTTTCGTTCAGCCAGGTCAGTTGTTGAAAGTTTCCGGTATAGGCCCGACCGCTTACAGCTGAAGCATCTGCTGTGATAGGGGAGAAAAACTGATCATCGATTACGCTGTTGTAATCGGTGGACCAGCTGCTGCGAAATTTCAAGTTGCTGGTGAGCTTGTATTCTCCAAATACAGAACCGATGAGCCGGTTGGAGGTAGTAAATGCTTTGATCTCATTAGCTGAAAGAACTGGATTGTCGGAAAGCCAGTTCACCTGGTAGAGCGTGTAATCTTCGTAATTACCATTTTCATCATAGACCGGCATCAGGGGGGAAGCACCAATGGCATTGGTTATGATTCCGGTATAGGTATTGTCGTTGAAGCTGCGCCGGTTTTTCGAGTGGGAAGCACTGAAGTTTACGCCAAAGGATAACTTTTCGGTGGCCTGATGATCAAGATTCAATCTGGTGCTCAGTCGCTTGAAGCCGGAATTGATCACAATACCATCCTGGTCGAAATACGACCCGCCGACATAAAATTTTGTTTTCTCGTTTCCGCCACTTGCAGAAACTTCATAATTACGTACGGCTGCATTTTTCAAAACTTCATCGAGCCATACCGTATTCACACCGGTATCCTCATAGTTGAGAGGGTCCGTGAGCACCGACGGATCAAAGTCTTCTCCAAAAATGGTATTGTCCTCGTTATATAAAGCAAGGTCGTTTGCTCTTGCTTCCTCAATCAATTCGAGTAACTGACTGCTCGATAGGAAGTCAATTTTTCTTGTTGGCTGTTGAATTCCGGAATAATGACTGAAGTTAAACTTGGTTTTACCTGATTTGCCGCGCTTAGTAGTAATCAGAATAACACCGTTTGCTGCTCGGGCTCCATAAATTGCTGCAGCTGCTGCATCCTTAAGTACTTCCACAGATTCAATATCATTCGGATTGATATCTGAAATGGAGCTGATGTTTTGACCGTTTCCTACTACGTTTCCTTCCGTGTCAAATGCAGTTGCAATAGAGGAGTTGCTCTCGCTCAACATTGGAACACCATCCACTACGTACAGGGGATTAGATGCTCCACGGATGCTAACTTGAAGACCAGCTCCAGGTGTTCCGGAAGTACTGGTAATATTTATACCGGCCATCTTGCCTTGTAAATTTCCGGCCACGTTGGATGTCGGTTGGTCTCTGAAATCTTTGCTGGAAATGGAACCAATCGCTCCGGTCACATCACGCTTTTCAATGGCACCGTAACCAATCACCACAACATCTTTTAAGGTGACGACGTCAGCCTCTAATTGAATTTGAAAAACGGTTTGGGTCCCAACCGGTATTTCCTGTATTTGGTAGCCGATAAAGGATACTTGTAACGTGGCGCCAGGATTTACCGATAAATTAAAGGTTCCGGATTGATCGGTGGCCGAGCCGTTGGTGGTACCTTTTTCGATGACGCTGACTCCCGGTAGAGCTGAGCCATCGGTTTTGTCCGTGACAGTTCCACGGATGCTGATTTTTTGAGCCACAGCGGAAAAGCCCAGCGCCAATAGTAGGAGCGTAATTCGGATGTGCATAGAGGTTTTTTTCTGTTTAGGGTAGTGGTTACTAAGAAGGCCTCCCTTCTAAAGTAAAGGCCATCCCTAAAATTACTTTTTCCCTGCTATCAGGGGCTTTTCAGGAACAGTTTTTTTTCAACCTGACGCTAGAGCATTTGAATGGTTCCTTACAGGGCAGTTTTTTATACCTTGAGTGTCTGTTTTTAATGGCCCATTCACATATTCATTTGGATAAAATCTATGAAGTCTTCTGATACCCGCTCCGCACCCGCTCAGCTCCTGATGATTCTGACATTTTTTATGCTGATGGTTGCTTGCTCCGACAAACCCCAAAAGTATAATCCAGGGCTGTTCGTGAAAATTGACTCGGTGAACCCCATCCTCACTCCAGGTTCCGGGCGATTTAAGTGTCCCGTTTTAGAAATAGAAATCTCTTGGGAAAATAAGGATGTGTTTAATCCAGCTGCAGTGGTAAAAGATGGTAAAGTGTGGTTGATGTATCGTGCGGAGGATTCCATTGGTCGCTTTAATGGTACCTCGCGCATTGGAATGGCCATAAGCGAGGATGGACTCCATTTCACGCGTCTGCCTGAACCGGTGTTGTACCCGGATCACGATGAACAATTTTCTCTTGAATGGGAAGGTGGAATTGAGGATCCGCGTGTTGTAAAACGATCGGAGGGAGGTTACTATATGACTTACACTTCTTATGATGGAAAAATTGCACGATTGTGTCAGGCTAAGTCTGAGGATCTGTTGACGTGGAAAAAACTGGGGCCGGTACTAAGCGGAAGGTATAAGGACCACTGGAGTAAATCAGGAGCAGTGGTGGTTGAACCATCCGGATCGGATATGATCGCCAAAAAGCTTTCCGGTAAGTACTGGATGTACTTCGGTGATACCGATTTGTTTATGGCCTGGTCAGAAGATCTTGAACACTGGACTCCTCTGGAAGAGAATGGTCAACTGGTATCTGTTCTCAAGCCTCGCCCTGGTAAATTCGACAGTCGATTGGTGGAAAGTGGTCCATATGCCATTTGGAGCACCAAAGAAATTTTGTTGTTGTACAATGGAATGAATCTGGATCAAGGTGGTGCGCCCGATCTGCCGGCTGGTGCCTATAGTTCAGGGAAGTCTTGGTTTGATCCTCAGAAACCTTTTCAACTGATACGCCGAAGTGAAGATTATTTTCTCCGTCCCGATAAGCCTTATGAAATCCTGGGCCAGGTTAATCAGGTTTGCTTTATAGAAGGTCTTGTATTTTTTAAGAATAAATGGTTTCTCTATTATGGAACGGCCGATTCTAAAATTGCCGTCGCAGTCGCTGAAAATGATGAACTTTGATCTGTATTAATTAGTAAAGTAATTCATGGCAACCATCATTGTTACAGGCGCAGGGGGTAATTTAGGTAAAACAGTTACAAGCTATTTTCGGTCTCAGGGCCATCGCGTGATCGGAATATGGTCACCCGGTAAACGTCCCTCTGAAAATTCACAAACGGATGTTGAGGCAGATCTTCGTGATGAAAACGCAACGGCGTCTTGTATTGAATCCATTCAAAAACAAAACGGAAAGATTGATGTATTGTTGGCTCTGGCTGGTGGCTTTGATGCTGGTTCAATCGAAGAAACGTCCTTGGAGGTTGTTAAACGAATGATTGCACTGAATTTTGATACTTCCTGGAATGTGGTGAAGCCTGTTCTTTCTCAAATGAAAAAACAAACTTCTCCGGGTCGAATTGTTCTCATTGGTGCCCGTCCTGCTTATGAACCGGAACGTGCTAAATCAATGGTAGCCTATGCCCTCTCTAAATCGATGATTACCGAATTAGCAAAGGTCGTGAATGCCTCGGCTAAGCCTCACGATATTGTTTGTTCCGTGGTTGTACCAGGTACGATAGATACTCCGCAGAACCGTGAATTTGCAGGCAACGCCGATACAACAACCTGGGTAACTCCTTTGGAAATCTGCCGTTCGATTGAATACCTCATTAGTTCTGAAGGGACCAAGCTCCGTGAGCCCATTCTGCGGCTTTATGGGAATTGACTTTAAAGTAACCGCTCTAAATTCTATCTTTGAAGTCTTTCATTTTAGGTTACTATGAGACTTGGTCAACTTGCTCTTGATATTGTTATTAGTCCCTCTGAAATTCTTGATTTTTTACAATCCCGTGGTTTTACCTGCGAGGGGGGAACCAATGCACGTTTGACTGAGGAACAGATCCGAACGGTTCTTCAGAAATTTTCTCCAGAACGAATAGGTGAGGTGGTGTCCTTAGTGGCTGAACAAGATAAGCCTGAAACTGTTGAGACCATTGGCAAAACTCAAGGAGAATCCAATTTGGATGCTGGTCCGTCTCCAGTTGCCGAGACCCTCGAGGCACCGGAATCAGCCGAAACAATACGGGCCCCGAAAATTGAGTTACAAGGATTAAAAGTGGTAGGTAAAATTGACTTACCAGAGCCCAGAAAAAAACAAGTAGACCGTGCTCCAGAGCCTCCTCTCGGTCACGAAGAAAAATCCAAACCCTACAGGGGGCGTGAGCAACGGCCGCAAAGAACCTGGATCAATCCTCTTGAAAAGCAGCGCATGCGCGAAGCTCGTGAGGCCGAGGAGCGAAAGCGAAAATTAGCTGAGCAACGAAAAGAGGTACGTACAGCCGCCTATTTAAGTCGCCAGGAAAAAATCAAAGCCAATTCTCGTCTCAAGCAAAAATCAAGTTCAAGGATGGAGGAGGAGATTCGTGAGGCCAGAGTAAAAAAGCCAATACCAACATCCTTCTTTGGAAAGTTGTGGTATTGGCTAACCAATGCGGATTAAATCTCATTTGCTCACTTACGTACCCGATAGTCCAGAGCAGGTTTGCGATCGCCTAGTATGGCTTTGTATTTAAAATCTGGGCCAACTTTTTTATTGAGCTCCTCACGTGCTTGTTTAGCTATTTCCGGATTCATAAAAATATCAACCCCAGTCATGGCCATAACTTTTGCGGCATTGGCCATAGCTGTCATTCCTATGTTGGTTCCGCCACAAGCCACAGCCTGCCAGGAGTGAGCCGGCGTTCCAGGCACCCATGTGGCCGTTCCCAAACCTGTGGAGGGAACTACCCAGGTAATATCGCCTACATCTGTTGAGGCATAAAAGAAACCATCCAGTTTAAATGGCTCAATTTTCTGCGCATTGCTGATATCGGGTGGGTTACCTGGTAACGTTTTTTGAAGGTCCTGGGCAAAGGCCATATCTGCTGGCGTATACTTCACACCTCCGACTTTTTCCAGATTGGCATGCATCAAGCGCGCCAGTGTTTCATTGCGCATCAGATTGTATGAGCCAGAGATCACCTCATGTTTTACGGTAGTCTCTGTGCCGGTAGCAGCACCTTCTGAAGCTTTCACAATCCGTGTCCACACTTCCTCCAGCACCCGTGCGTCAGGATGACGAGCCATGTACTCCACTTCAACAAAATCAGGAACAACATTTGCAGCTAGTCCGCCGTTTTTGATTACATAATGTATGCGGGTTTCCTGCGGGATATGTTCACGCATCAAGTTGACCATGTGATTCATAGCTTCTGCACCATCCAGTGCCGAACGGCCGGCGAAAGGTGCAGCTGCCGCATGGGCGGATCGCCCGTAAAACCTAAAGATTCCTTGCTTGATCGCCAGACAGGTTTCCGGACTGGCGTCGTTGGCATCAGATGGATGCCAGTGCAGGACAGCATCCACGTCGTTAAACAAGCCATCACGAACCATATACACTTTGGCGCTGCCTCCTTCCTCAGCAGGTGTACCAAAAAGCTTTACCGTACCGGCCACTTTATTTTCGATTAACCAGTTTTTCAGCGCTGTAGCTGCGGCTACGCTGGCCGTACCGAACAGGTGATGACCGCATGCATGACCACCGCCACCTTCAATTAACGGGTGTTTTGAAGTTGAGCTATCCTGGGATAGTCCCGGGAGGGCATCAAACTCGGCCAGAATTCCGATTACCGTTTCATCCGATGTTCCGGCTGTTGCGCCGATTGGATTGGACGTGAACGTGGCGACAAAAGCGGTTGGCATGCCGCTTACTCCTGCCTCAATCGAAAAGCCTTCTTTTCGCAAGACTTCCTGTAAAAGACCGGCACTTTTTGTTTCCTGAAATCCTAACTCAGCATATCCCCAAATGCTTTTGGCAATTTTTATATATCCCGGTTTTTTTAAATCAATATCGGATTGAACGAATTGTTTTTGTTTATCGGGTTTGACCTTCGGATTGATTTCTTTCTTTTGAGAGAATACGGCGCTTGTGGAAAGAGCAAGCATTAAAATAAGTGCAAAGTATTTTTTCATAGAATGTATAGTTGACTACAGATTTGGATTCACAATTTACTAATTCTGGAAGATTTGATCATGTACACTTTTGTAGTTTCAGTTAGAAAGTGATAATGGGAGACTTCTTTTATTCTGAGTTCTCCAAAGTGGCGATTCAAAAAAAATCTCTACCGAACCTTAACCTCCTGCATTACGATTCCCATCGTGGCCAACTCCTTTAAAATTGGTTCATAAATCTGAGCTTTTACCGGAATCTGCACACCGCGTAAAGCAATTTTGTTTTCAAGTATGAGTCGTGTAGCAATTCCCATTGGAAGTCCTACCGTTCGGGCCATAGCCGTGTGACCACCGGGCAGACCTTCTGAGACAAGTGAGGATTGGATTTCATGTTCCCGGCCATCCTGTTGATAGATGAACTGATGCCACATGACAATCTGGTCCAGATCACCTGATTGTAGTTTCCACTTTTTATTTAGAATATGTTCGAGAATTTGAGCTGGTGTTCCTTTTTTCAATCCGATTGATTCAGATGAAAATAACCCTGACCAATTCAGCAGCTTAATCTCTGGTGAAGTAGTCTGTAAATTGAATCTTGTGGCTACTCGCATTTCTAAGGAATCATTCCCACCTGGCAAAAAGAACTCAATGAAATCGGAATGGCTCAGATTTTCAACGTTCAATTCTCCCTGATCTTCACAACATCCCATTTGAACCAGAATATTCCAGGCTTGGCAATAACCCCGGTAACGCAACGTTCCGCGCAACATGGTTTTTACGTCGTTCAGACCATACGTTTCGATGTATTTTAAGGAGTCACGGTTGGCGTAACCATCAAAAACACCGGTACCTGGAACCATAATAGGAACGGTACGGGTGAAGAGTTGCTGGTAGGGTATACGCTTTAGTTTACCATCTTCACGATAAATGGCTGTTCCCTGACCGGCCATGACCACATTTCTGGCATTCCAGGTGAACTTATAACGCCATGGATTATCTAAATCTGTTTGTGGTGCGATTAAGCCACCGGTAAATGAACGAAAGGCTGTAATCTTGCCTCCATCTTTTCGGATTCGGTCGATGACTTCCATAGCACTCATGTGGTCAATGCCCGGATCAAGTCCGCATTCGTTCAGAAATAACAATCCTTTTTCCTCAGCTTGTTGATGCAAGTTCTTCATCTCATCTGAAACGTAGCTCGCAGTAATCAAATAGGCGCCAGCGGTAAGACAGTGTGTTGCAACCTTAGAATGGAGGTGAGCGGGTAGGAGAGACACCACGGCATCTTTACCTTTAATGGTTTCTTGTAGTTTCTCCTGATCCGTCGTATCCAAAGCAAGCACCCGGATTCCACTCATTCCCTCAATGGCTTTTCGGACTGACTCTTCCGATTGGTCGGCAACGGTTACTTCCCAGCCAAATTCAGTTTGCGTTTTGGCTAGGTACTCAATAACGGCACCGGAGGAACGGCCTGCACCAAGAATCAGGATTTTTTTGGACATAGGAGATAGGCTGGTCTCGTTTTGGATCTTATGGTGAAACTATTCAAAATTATTAACCTAAATTCATCGCTACAACCAAACAGGACTAAATCGGTTGACCTGATTTGTAACTTTATGAAGAAGGTAGAGACTTTTGATGATTTTGAATCAATGGACCAGGAGTCCAGGTATTTGGTTCATAAGGCTAAAGAAGCCGCCCAACAGGCGTATGCACCATATAGTAAATTTCATGTAGGTGCGGCATTGATATTGGAGGATGGCACCTTGGTTACAGGAAGTAATCAGGAAAATGCCTCTTATCCTTTGTGTATGTGTGGTGAGCGAGTGGCCTTATATGCAGCTGTTTCACTGAACCCTGGAAAGCGGATTGAAAAACTAGCTGTAGTTGCTCATCGGAAAAATCAAAAAGAACTTGTTGCAGCCACACCTTGTGGAGCTT
>JBMSPY010000067.1:0-9038 GCA_049423005.1 Cyclobacteriaceae bacterium | reverse complement strand
CAGCTGGCAAATATCTTTTTGAGGTTTATGTTCCCTGAATTTCATTTTGAAGTTCATGGAGAATATGGGTGGAATGATCATAAAAATAACCTTCGCGACCTTGTTTTGAATCCGGATCATGCCTCGGCCTATAATCTTGGTTTTAGAAAAGTTATACCTGGTTCAGAAAAGTCATTTTGGACAATTGAAGCAGAACTTACGCAATTGGCACCTACCAATTCTGAGATTGCGCGACCGTCTGGCAATTGGTATGTGCATTTCCAGGTACTGGAGGGTTACACAAACTTTGGTCAGATCATAGGTGGTGGGGTAGGTCCAGGTGATAATACGGCTACCCTTCGCGTTTCCAGGACTACCTCAAAGCTTAAACAATCGATACTTTTCGAACGTTTCCAACATGATCCGGTCTTTCAGTCCATGAAGTGGACCGATTGGATTCTTGGCCTTCGACATCAGCAGCACGCTGGTCACTTTACCTTCATAGGCTCCGTGGATGTTTTGCGCCGAAATAACTTTAATTTTACCGATCAGGAAATCTTCACTGTTCAGCCTTCCATGCGAATCCTTTATCACTGGAAAAAATGATTAACGTACGCCTGACCCTACTGTTTAGTCTTATTGCACATGTTGGCTTTGGTCAGTCGGTATTTAATTTTCAGGGCCCCGGACAAATCCGCGATTTGCTGACCGATACGTCAAATCACTACACGATAAATCCCATCCAGGCTGACCGATTGCTGTTGGATTCCCTGAGTAAGCACCAACGGGTAAAACTTGGTGGTAAAGGTTTGATGCTCAGATTCAATCCCTTGATTTACCAGGTACAGTCCAACACCAAAATTCCCGTAAATCATACTTCCAATTTTCTGATTCCAAATGTTGGCATGCAGGAGGTATTCAGTTGGGGTCTTAACCTCAACGCCGGTAGCATTTTAGAGATTAATTTCCAGCCTGTCCGTTATGAAACAGAAAATCTTCCGTTTGGGCAGTATCCATCCTACAGCAAGGAATGGGTATGGTATTACTATTTTTTGAATCGCATCGATCAACCGCTTCGATTTTCTGATAAGCCGATACGCCAGGATTATTTAGGTCAAAGTTACATTAGTCTAAGAGCTGGAAAACTTACCCTGGCTTTATCCAATGAAAACAAATGGTGGGGCCCCTCCAGCTTTAATCCGCTAGTGTTGGGAAGCAATGCGCCTGGCTTTGCTCACTTGAGTTTACGTTCTAATAGGCCCATCCAAACAAAATTAGGAACCTTCAGCTTTGAGATGATTGCTGGACTTTTGGAGAATAGTGGTGTCGCACCTCCTGATACCAACAGGGTGAACATCTACAATGGCCAGCGGCTCTACGTTCCTAAGCTCAATAAGCAGCGTTATGCAACGGGCCTGATTTACTCGTTCCAGCCGCGCGGTATTCCAGGACTTACTCTGGGCCTTACTAAGTTGGCTATGACGTATCGCGATGAAACCAACCGAACTTTTGATCTGCTACCGATCAGTGGTTTTTTTGGTGATCGGATCTCCGCATTGGAACGTGAAAACAAAAAAGCATCTATGGGCTCCTGGTTTTTACGGTACCACATGCCCAAGTCGCTTGCAGAGGTTTATGTAGAGTATGGAAGAGGCGACCAAAGTCTCCACGTTTGGAATATTATACAGGAAGACGCCTACACGCGCGGTTTTACCGCTGGCTTGAAAAAATCTATACCCTTTAAGAAGCGCCCTGGTCATTACCTTCAATTTGGAACCGAATTGACTAACCTCAGTTTACCAACCCGTGAACAAGTCCGGGAGCAAGATCCCAAGAGCTGGTATATCGATGATTATGTCAGGCAAGGGTTTACCCACAGAGGTTACCTTCTGGGTTCACAGTTAGGACCGGGCACCAACAGCCAAAACCTGTATATCCAATACCTCCATGGGCTTAACCGAATTGGGGTACGGTTTATTAGAACTATTCACAATCTGGATTATTACCACTACACAAGCTATTACCTGACCGACCATTTCAACCAATATTGGGTATCTGCTGCAGCTATGGTGTATTCTACCTGGTATCTTAAAAACTTTTCAGTTAACCTGAATTATGGCATGCAACGAGAGCTGAATTACCAGTGGGACTGGGTTCGGTATACCGACATCGGTTTTGAAAATATTGGAAACGACAAGTATAACTTCAGCGTGAATGTGATTCTGTCGTATCATCTTTGAGCGCGGCTGGCTCATGCAGGAAAACCAGAAGTCCACAAATGCTGATGAAAAAAATAACAGAGCCGTAAAATCCACCGCGGTACCAGGTAATTTTATTGTTTTTTAACGGTCGATCGGGATGGTCAACAACCTGAATGGTAGGAGTTTCTTGCAGTAGGGAAGCCTTGCTTAGTTCCAGATTCCGAAGTACTTCGCCATAAACCGAGTTGGAGAGATTTTCATTTCGATTGTTGATAATCTTGGCTGCATTTTTTTCATAGAAAATCGGATTCATATCCCGAACATCCAGTTCGCTGTTTGAATTTTCAATGATCATTCCGTTAGCATTATTCCGAAGGCTATCGGCCAGCTTTTCAAGCCTGGAGATATTTCTTCTGATTCTTCTGGTTTTGGTTTCGATGTAAAAATCCGAAACCGATTTCATGAGCCTCTGACAGAAGAGCGAGGGAAGTAGGTCATCGGTCATAACAACATTAACTTCAAAAACCCCCAATCTTCTCTCTGGTTTAAAAATACTCAGATCTTTTTCGATGATTTTATCAATCAGTAGGTTCAACAGACTGTCCTCTGTGCTGGACAATTCCTGACCTGGCCGGAAGTGGATCTCTTTATTAAGCGAGATTCTTCTGGCCCATTTTTTCTTATACTGATTGATTTCAGCATAGCGATCGGCCAGCGACTGTGAGCTGTCTTTATAAGGGGTGAGTAATGTTTGACGAATAAAGGAGCGGCTTTTGGCTAATTCCAGAATATTTTCTCCGGTCAATAAGTTACTGCTTCCACCCAGCGCACTGGATATGTCCATACCAATCTGACCAGATAGGGCACTCAGCAAACCACTACCCGGAATGGTTTTGCTGTCTTCCACCACAAAACTCATACGCGCTGTATACTCGATGTTTCGGAACTTGGCATAAAGAATTCCAAGGGCCAGGCCGCCTAGGGATACGGCAACAATGAGTTTTCTCTTGTTAAGTAAGTGCTTGAGGTATTCCAGGATCAGATTCACGGGCAACGGGGATCTAATTTTGTAACAATGAAAAGATGGCTACCAGCGAGGTGAGTAAACTGGCGATTCCGGTTAACTCGGCGAGTTGAAGACGATTCCGGTCAATCTCTGCTTTTTCAGGAACAATAATTTTACTGCCTGGTATGATTCTGGGGTATGATCGGAAAAACAACAGGCGTTCCGTTTTTTTATACATGCCATTTGGATACTGAACGTAGATCTTTTTTGGGTTGCCTGTACTGGTAATTCCACCCACTCCTGAAATGTAGTACATCAGACGTGAAGTTTTATACTCAACAATTTGTTCGTTGTAGACCTGCCCGTTAATGGTTACGAATTGATTTTTACGGGGAATGTAAATGCTATCGCCGGGAAGTAATTTCAGGTTGATGTCACGACGGGAATCCCTGAATTTATTGGATCCGATTCGTAATCCATTGCGGTAAATCTGAACATCACCTAAAGAGGCATACGGTGAAATACCACCGGCTCTGGTAATTAGCTCCATTACTGTTTGATCGCGTTTCTCAAGACCGTAATCGCCTTCATAGAGAATTTCACCTCGAACCTTAACATTTCCCAATAGTTGATAATTGAGCAGGCGGGGCACAAAAACTTCATCAAAAGGTTCTAAAGTAATGGACGCTTTATTAATGCGTAGGGTGGAGTCCACCTGAATTTTACGAACCATGAGCACTTCATTGGAAAGTTTATCCGAATTGTTTTTTTCCAATCGCGAAAGTTCCACTTTATGAATGGCTGCATCGATGGTGAATCCACCGGCCATTGCGATAAGGTCCTCTGCTGTCATCCCTGTTTGGAATGGGAACTTTCCGGGATTTTTTACCGATCCGTTAACGGTTACAAAACTGATCGGTTTGAAATTGTCTGCTGGGAAAATAACGACCGAGTCATTTTTCAGCAGCGGAATTTCGTTTTGCGTTCCATTCAGCAGAGCTTCAGCATTGAATTGGATGGTCTGCATCGGACGGCCCGGTATGGTTCTATGCAGAATGCCTCTATTGGGGAATGCTCTGTCGGTTAGCCCACCAGCTGATCGAAGTAATGCCGTTAATCCTTCTTCTGACGTGATGCCATATACACCCGGGCGTTTTACTTCTCCGGATACAACCACCCGGTTGGTAAAGAGCTGATTGATAGCGCCCACTTCCACCCGATCTCCATTTTCAAGAGCGTATCTTTCAAAGGCATTTTGCTCAACATTAGATACTACTCTGCTATTGGCTTCATTTCGATAAATGGTGATTGAATTTTTAAATGCTTTTTCAGAAAACCCACCTGAAAACCGAAGCAGATCAGCAAGTTTCTCATTGGGCTTAAGTTCAAAAATTGAGGCTGTCTTCACCTCGCCAGTCAGCTCCACTCGATTCTGATAAACCGGAAAAAAGATATTGTCCTGGTCTTCCAGGCGAACTTCTTTGCTGATCCGTCCAGTGGTAAGAAATTCATAAAAATCGATGGTGTCAATTACTTTGTTGTTACGGATAAGCTGAATGTTTCGTAGTGTTCCTCTTTCACTGGGACCTCCGCAAAGGTTTAGTAAATTAAAAAAACTGGTTAGCGAGGAAACTACGTAACTACCCGGACTTTCTGCTTCCCCTGAAACAATTATCTGAATGGTTCTGATTTCGCCAAGTGCAACATCAATTTTTGTCAGCCCTGTTCTGATGGCTGGGTAGAGGGCAGACAGTTTAGTGGTTAATAGGGTTTCCGCCGATTCAATGGTCATTCCTGAAAGAAAGATTAACCCAACGTAGGGGATGTTTATTTTCCCTTCGGCATTGATGTACTCATTGATTTCTCTGTAGTTCTGGCCTGAAATCAGAATTTTCAAATTATCACCAGGGCCAAGTACGTATTGTTTTGGTGTAGCCAGGCTGTTGTTGGGAGAAAAATTAGCGAAGGCTTGATTGAAATACTGATAACCGAAATACTTGGAAGGTTTTTTTGGCATGGGCGTTTTAAAGACCCAGCTGGTATCACGAAGGGGTGTAGGCCCGGCCGTGCTGTCTTCCGTTAAAGCAAATCCACCGGGAAGGGTTAAGGCAGCGGAAGAAGACATACCGGATAAGGCAAGTTTTTTAGCCTGGTCAAACATTTGTGCGGTGTACCCGCGCTTGATCATCTGGTATTTGATTTCCTCATCGGTGAGTCCCATTTGTTTGGCCTTGGCGTAGGCGGCTACAATCTGAGAGATCAGCGTGCTGTTTCGTGAATTGTTGGAAAGAACCTGAGCGTGGCTATGAAGTCCGGTAAATACCAGAGCAAGTGTTAACAAAAAGGTTCTCATTATCCTCATGATGTGATCTGAAAAAAAAGTTATCTGCTTGATTTCCTTAAATTTTAGGAATGCTTCCTGCTTACAAACCAATGGGCTGATTTACAGGCCAACGTCAAATTTAGTGTTTTTTTAAAACATCATGGCCCGGGTTTCAAAATGGCGATGGATCGGCTAATAGGCCTTATCGTCTCCTCGGATAAAATTGATCACCGTTTGAAGAATGATCTGGCAGTCCAACCAAAAACTCCAGTTGCGGATGTAATAGAGGTCGTGGTTAACTCTGTGTTGCATGGCCTCATGCGTAAGCGTTGCACCCCGGTGCCCGTTTACCTGGGCCCATCCGGTGATTCCAGGTTTAATGATATGCCTGATTGGGTAGTTGGCTACCTTATCGAGTGATTCCAGATTGTGTGGGATCGCGTGCGGGCGTGGCCCAACCACCGACATATTGCCCATGAGTACGTTAATGAATTGGGGAAATTCATCGAGGCTTGATTTTCTAAGAAAATTACCGATTCGGGTAATTCGGTAATCGTTAGGCAGGGTTTGTACGAATTTGCCTTCTGAATCAAACGTTTCTTCGCGTTCACCCTGTCTCATGGTCCTGAACTTATAAACAGTAATTTTTTTATTGTTCAATCCCCATCTCTCCTGCTTAAAAAGAATGGGTCCTTGGGAAGATAGCTTTAGTATCAGGGCAATCAGCGGGAACAACCAAAGGCCAATGAGGAGGAGGACCGTCAAAGAAAACACGATATCAAAAATCCGCTTGATGACCTGATTTCCCCATTCATCCAACGGAAGTCTTTCCTGGCTGTAAACAGCCTGAGTGCCCAGACTTTCAATTATGAGTGGATTGGTGATGAAGTGGTTGATGTCCGGAATGATTCGAACGCGCACCTGGTGCACATTAAAAGTTCGAATGGAATCATTGATATCTTTTTCAAGATAGTAGGGCAGGCTTATAATAGCCTCATCAATGGATTGTGTTTTGAGAATTTCTCCAAGTTGACTTGGTGCACCCAGGAAGGGGCAAAGGTTTAACTTTTCTTTTTCATGAGTAACAGCTCCCACGCACTGATAACCAAAATGCTCATTTTGTTTCAGCAATCCATAGAGATCATCGGCATAATCCGCAGGAGAAATCACCAGGATCTTTTCAAAGATTTTGTTTTTGTTGATTATGGAATGCAGCTTTTTGCGGATCAGGTATTTAATAACAATGATTCCTGCGGTAAGGCAGGCGATGAAATAAGCGTAATTCCACGGTGTGTAGAATCGGAATAGTTTAAAGAAAAAAAGAAACGAGGAATTGATGATGGAAAAGAGCAGTACGTGGTAGAGTATTAGAACAACCTCTTCGGAGTAACGGCTAAAACGTCGGTCGGAGTTCAGTCGGGAAAATCTGGAAACCAGGTACCAGCTGAAAACGGCGCAGGCCAGGAAAAGCAAATGCACCGATAAGGCTATAGATTCAAGTCTTTGCCAGAAAAAAAGCAGGTAAATGAGGACAATCGCAGGAAGGTCGGATATGGCCTTTATGGAATGGTATTTATTAAATAGCGCCTGCATGGGGACCTCTTTTTACAGAATTTCCAGATACTGACCAGCTATTTTTTGCCAATTGTAGTGATTCTCCACCCTTTCCGGTCCTTTTGTTTTACTCCAATTCGGGGCACCAAGGTATTCATTTTGTTCCGTTTTTTCCATTATTTCTGCAAGAGACCCTGGATCTTTACTGAAATACACACCGTTTTCGTTGTTATCAAGTACCTCTTTGTTGAACCTGGTAGTAAGAGCCAGAATTCTACATCCTTCACTCAGTGCCAGAACCAAGGTGGGGTTGGTGCCACCAAACTCATGACCGTGGATATAGGCATAACATGTTTTATAAAGCGTGGTCAGGTGAATGTAATTGGTGATGTAACCGGTAAGAATAATCCGGTTGCTTTGTGAAGCATGTTCCTGTATGATCTTTGAAAAGACGCCTCTAAAAATATCATCTCCAATTACCACCAGTTTTTTTTCTGTGCGGCACATCAGAAATTCTTTGAGGATGATATCCAAATTATTATCCGGTATCATCCGACCAACTACCAAATAAAAATCACCTTGCTTCAGGTTGTACCGTTCCAGGAGTTGTTCATCTGTTTTTGTTTCCTTTTCGGCGCCATAGGGAATCATTACGGATGGGCAGTTGAAAGATTCATAATAGGTTTTTTGCATCTCCCGGGCGTCGGTAACGATGGTGTTAAACGTGTACTTCACCAATGAGGCGCAAAACCGGTAATAGCGCGATCCAAATCCTTTCCATTTTGGCCGAAGCCATTCCAGGCCATCCACATTGATTACCGTTTTAATTCCAAAAAGTCTTGGCCACCATCCAAAGGGAGCATTGGCGAGATTAACGTACAGGATGGAGTCATACGCACAAAAGCCAGCGTGTAAAGTGGAGAGAAAGGAGTGCGACAGTTGACTCAAAGAAGTGGTCTCAATGGCCGGCAAATAGATGAGCCGAATTCCATTAACAGATGGTGGCCGTTCCGGAAACAAAGAGCGATGACAATAGATGGTGACTTCTGTATTTTTTTCCTTTAATCGTATCGCCAGTGAAGCAATCAGCGTTTCATAACCACCATAAACATAGGGGTATCCTTTGATACCAATAACAGCAATACGTTTTCTTTTCATTGGGCTGCTTGAATCTCTTTGAAGATACCAATAAACTCCGCTGCGGCCCGATCCCAGTCAAATTTCAACCGGATTACTTTACAGTTTTGAATTAGTTGATTTCTCAATCCTTGATCGGCGTACATCCGCTCCATTGTTTGTTGAATTTCTTTTTCATTGAATGGATCAAAATACAAACCAGCGTTACCTCCAATTTCAGGCATGGCCGTATTGTTGGATGCAATAAACGGTAAGTTAAAGGTCATCGCCTCGGTAAGCGTAAGTCCAAAGCCTTCATCCAGTGAAGGCTGAACCAGGAAAAGCGCATTTTCATAAAGTTTTTTTAATGTTTCTTCCTGCACCCGACCTGTAAAAAGAATTTTATACTGCATTCCGGTTTGTTCGACCAGTTGTTTCAATTCAGAAGTGTGATCGCTGCCCTGATAGGCGGGGGAAGAGCCTGCCAGCACCAGACAAACATCTGGCATGTTTTTAGAGGGTCCTGCCTCAAAAGCATGGATCAGACGATCCAGATTTTTTCTTTTGTCCAGGGTTCCCACATATACAGCAAATGGTCTTTTTTGAATTAGGTTACTGATTTGTGACCATTCCTGAAGATCGACTTTTTCGATGTTTGTTGGGTTCTGAAAATGCCGATATCCTTCATAGACTACGCTGATTTTATTTTTCAGATTTGGAACCTTATCACCGAGTCTTTTTTGCACATAATGGGAGGGTACAACGATGGCGCTCGCTCGCTTGGCTCCAAGAAGTCCGAATGTTTTGAAATAGCGTAGCCAGATTTGGTTATAGTAATGCGGATGATCAAAGAAAAAAC
>JBMSPY010000066.1:0-9046 GCA_049423005.1 Cyclobacteriaceae bacterium | reverse complement strand
AACACATCATTGAGTTTATAGAAAAACTTAAGCCTGCATCAAACCCTGGAGTAGACTCCGGCACCGGACTTTGGCTGATCCGTGAAATCATTGAAGAGAATAACGGCAAACTATGGTTTGAAAATGGTGAAATTCTTTTCCTTCTTCCTGCTGAATTCGGTCCTTATCCGGAGGACTAAATCAAAAACTCATCCCACAAACCACCGTGGTTGTGTACATAGTCCTTTAGAAAAATTGTATAAGAAGGTTTATAGGGTCGTCGCCTGAGCACCATACCGGCCTCCTCCGGAGTACAATCACCTTTACGGGTATTGCATCGTTTGCAGGCTGTTACTAGATTGTTCCAGGTATGGGCCCCACCTTTAGAACTGGGATTCACATGATCGATTGTAAGATCCTTTCGGGTGCCGCAATACTGGCATTCATTTTGATCCCGTCTAAAAATATTTTGCCTGGTTAAACTTATCACGCGAAACGGCGCTGGTATATACCGATTGAGCCGAATAACTGAAGGCATAGGAAACGATCGGGTTACTGAGCGCATGAGCTGCTCCCCTGCCGGTTTGATGAGCTCACTTTTATTCAGAAAGACGAGTGTAAAAGCACGCTCCGCAGAACAGACCATGAGGGGACTATAGTCCTGATTGAGCACAAGCACCCTGTTCATCATGAAACGAAATATAACAAGCGTTCATGGAAAGGGCAATACACTAACCAGGTAAAAAGTCGGGCCTATCGCTTAATCCTTCTAAGTTCGCGTTTGGACTCGCGTTCACGAATATGCTCCCGCTTATCGTGAATTTTACGCCCCCTCGCAATGGCAATTTCCACTTTTGCAAAACCGCGTTCACTGATGTACAAGCGGAGCGGGACAATAGTCAGTCCCTTTTCCTGTGACTTCTTTTCAAGTTTTTGAATTTCACTTTTTTTCAACAGCAACTTTCGTTGTCTGGCGGGCTCATGATTAAGATAGGAGCCCTCTTCATAAGGGCTGATGTTCATGCCTTTAATAAACGCCTCTCCGTCCTGGATAAAACAATAACCATCGGTCAATGTGGCTTTACCCTCCCGAATGGATTTTATTTCCGTTCCGGTAAGCACCAGACCTGCTGTTATTTTTTCCAGTAACTCATATTCAAAATTTGCCTGTCGGTTTCGAATATTAAGTTGTTTACTGAAGCGTTCCTTGCTCATACTACAGCAAAGTAAGCTTATTAAGCTGAGGTTTCCACAATGGAACGCTACGCTTTCAACTTAGTGATAATGACGGTCCAAGACTGGCAACAGGTATCGATGATAATTCCCCATAAGCACCAGAGAGAAACTGATAATGCGCAGTGATCGCAATCATGGCTGCGTTGTCGGTACAGTATTGAAAATCGGGAATGTAAACCTCCCAACCATGCCGCGCAGCTTCATCCAAAAACCCTCTTCGGAGTCCTGAGTTGGCTGCTACCCCACCTGCTAATCCAATTGAGCGTACTCCAAAATCGTTCGCTGCGGCCTTCAGCTTCTCCATGAGCATGGCAACAATTTGGTGTTGGTAACCGGCGCACAAGTCCTTTATATTCTTTTCAACGAAATCCTGCTGAAGTAAAGCCTGATCCCGAAGTAAATAAAGTAAGGCTGTTTTAATTCCACTAAAAGAATAGTCGTAGCCAGGCAACCGTGTATGCGGAAAACGGAAACGGGTAGCATCACCCTCCATGGCCAACTGATCAATCATAGGACCTCCAGGATAAGGAAGTCCAAGCATTTTTGCCCCCTTATCAAAGGCTTCACCTGCCGCATCGTCTCTGGTCTGACCAATGAGTTCGAAGTGCAACATCTCACGCATCAGTACAAGTTGCGTATGACCTCCGCTTACGGTCAGACATAAAAATGGCAGCGCAGGCTTAACTTCAGAAAGAAAATGAGCCATGATGTGGGCCTGCATATGATTGACCTCAATCAGAGGAATGTCTAAGGCAAGGGAAAGACCTTTAGCATAGGATGCTCCAACCAATAAGGAACCAATAAGGCCCGGTCCACGGGTATAGGCCACTGCATTTAAATCACGCATGGACAATCCTGCCGATTTCAGCGCCTCCTGAACTACTGGGACAATCGTACGCTCATGTGCCCGAGAGGCCAGTTCGGGTACTACACCACCATATTTGGAATGGATCGCCTGTGAGGCAATAATATTATTGAGTATTTTTCCATTCTGGATGACCGCAGCTGCGGTTTCATCACATGAGGATTCGATGGCCAGAATGGTGACGCTCAAAGCAGGATTATGAACGCGCAAGTTACCAAAAAACCAATGCTCCGTTGGGTAACCTACTTCCTTGGAGGTGTGGCCGGGTTATTTTTGGTTCTTTTCCTGATCATTCAGATACCGTGGGTTCAGCATCAAATTCTCAATCGGTTTTTAAAACAATTTGGAAATGCATCCGGTTTTCAAACTACCTATCAGGAGTTCTACCTTTCCTGGTACGATGAACTTGAAATAAAAAAACTTGAGGTAAAGGATACCACCACCCGACCACTTGTTTCAGTGGGACACTTGAAGGTGAATTTCAATTTTTTTGATCTGGTTAATGGGTCCCAAATCGGAATCGACGAGGTCACCCTTTCCGATTCACGGATTGGCATGCGTATGGAGCCAACTTCAGACACCACCCGATCTTTGAACATCAACCGATTGATTACTTCACTACAGCATTTCTTTTCAACTGGTAAAAAGAAGGATTCGACCGCTTTGGCATTGAAAATCGGAAAAGTAGGATTTACCAATATACTTGTTTCGGTTACCGATCCGGAGGTGCCCGAAAAAAAAGGACAACTTGACCCGTTCAACTTCATCTTTGCCCTCGAACAATCTGTAATTAAAAATGTCCATCTCCATGGAGACACGACAGGAATGGAAATTCTCTCCTTTTCAGGTAAAGAAATTAAAAATGAGTGGCCCGTTAAAAACCTAAGTGGAAAGCTTCAGGTAAGCAGCAAAGGAATTGAATTATTTGGAGCAGATCTGAGAATTGGAAAAAGTGTTGTGCGCGATACACTGCGATTGCTTTATAGCAAACCAGAGGATTTAAGTAACTTTTTTACTAAAGTTAATTTAGACCTTAAACTAAATCAATGCTTAATCGATCCAAACGACATTCATTTTCTGACAGGAGTTGATCAATTACCTGTAGACCAGATTGGCATTAGCGCTAATGTACGGGGCTCCATTTCGAATCTGTCTATAAAGAAGCTTTCCCTTGTTACCGGAAAAACCAGAGTAGAGGGAGATCTGAGTATGGATGGTTTACCTGAAATTCAGGAAACATTCATCAATGCACACCTTCGGCCATCACAACTCAGTATAAGCGACTTTGCTTTTGTTTTTCCGCCAGAGGCTTACGAAAAGGTAAGCGCACTCGGTACCATGAATGTAACCGCTGATTTCATTGGGTTCATTACGGACTTTGTTGCCGATGGACAATTTGTTACACCAATCGGTGAGATTGTATCGGATCTTAATTTGAAAGTCGACACCGACAATATTGAACAAAGCAATTACAAAGGAAATCTGCTGCTCAAGAAATTTGATTTGGGAAAGCTTTTAGGAGACACCGCAACCTTTCAAAAAGTTACACTCGACGGATCTATCTTCGGGGTAGGCCTTAGCCTAGATCATGCAGATTTTGTCCTGGATGGAGTAATTTCTAAAGCGGGAATTCTCCACTACGAATACAAAGACATTACCTGTAGAGCGCGCTTTGCGAATGACTTATTCCTTGGGGATCTTGTAGTCAACGACGAAAACCTTAAAATGAGTCTGAGCGGCTCGGTGAACCTAAGGGATAACAACGATGCCGTTTTTGTCATTGCCCGGATTGACTCAGCCGTCTTGGATAAAATAAAAGTCACCAAAGAGTTGATCACCCTGCAAGCAGATGTAGCGGTTAACACCAACGGGCTTACAGTAGATAATATTGTCGGGAGTGCCGGCTTCCGTAACATCCAGGTCTTTTCAGGGACCAACCATATGACGGTAGATTCTCTTCTGCTTTACGCTGATAAAACGGAGGAAAAAAGAAAAGTCACAATGACCAGTGATTTCGGCACCATCGATATCCAGGGGAATTTTGTGGTGGACGCCGTAATCAAAGATGTATCCAACATTTTTAAAGAGTTTTATTTAAATGCCAAAAACAATAAGCAAGAACTGTCTGAGTATTACCAACGAAAGGTTTTGAAAGATCAGGATTACCGCATTGATTTTCTGGCCCATTTGCATGACCTCAATCCGTTGCTTCAGTTTTTGAATGTGAGTGCATCCATCTCCAAAAATGTAGAGGTCTCCGGGCACTTCATACATGGCTTCACTACCATTTTCCATGCCTTTTCCAGCGTACCGGAATTCATGTGGGAAGATAAAATCTTCTACAGGAATGAGATTGATTTTAATGGATCAAAAATTCAGGATAGCACCAGCATTTTGGCTATGCTTCTGATTTCTTCCGAGCGTCAGAAATTTTCAGAAAAAATAACTACAACCGGTTTAGTCACTGAAGCTATCTGGAATAAAGATCACATCGATATTGGAATTGACTTTGATCAGTCAGGTTTTGATAATTCGTTCCGGATAAAATCAGAGGTCGATTTTCTTCCGGATAGTACACGCATCCGGATTCTCCCATCACGGATTCGACTTTTGGGGAAACCCTGGCGCGTCAATCCCAGTAACCGCATCATGGTAAAAGGAAAAGAAATTGATGTTCATCAGGTGGAACTCATTAACGAAGATCGTTCTATGTTAATCCAGGGCAATATTTCCGAGGATCCAGTTAAAAATTTTAATGTCTATTTCAAAGACCTCACCCTGGATTTGTTGAATTCCATTACCGGAGCCAATATGGACGGCAAGCTAAATGGTGATATCAGCATTCGCAATTTGTATGTAAATCCCTCCTTTCAAAATAATTTCACCATCAACAGCTTTTCAATAGACGATTTTCTAATCGGCGATGTAACCGGAACAAACCATTGGGATATTGAACAGGATGCTTTCGTGATCAATTTCCTGGTCGATCGCCTTCAATCCCGAATGATTGACGTTACCGGATTGTATGTACCGTCGGATGAAGAACAACCTATTAAGCTAACGGCATTGCTCAATCAGACACAGCTGAAAATAATTGAGCCACTCACCAAAGGTATTTTTAGCAACTGGGGCGGTACCACTTCTGGAAGACTGGATATCGGAGGAACATTATCCATGCCAACCATAGAAGGCCGTTTAATACTCAACGAAGGGCAATTCACGGTTGATTATCTCAATACACCCTATCGATTCAACGGCGCCATAGATTTTACCAGAAACATGATCGAAATGAAAAATCTGGAGGCGAAAGATGCCCTTTCCAACAAAGGCTTCTTTACCGGATACATTGCGCACCGAAATTTTGAAAATTTCCGAATGAACCTGACTGGCGATTTCAGGAATTTCCAGGTCCTCAATACGAATGCAAAACAAAACGGCCTGTTTTATGGTCAGGCCTACAGTACCGGAACCGTTAATTTTTTTGGTCCGGTAAATAATCTGAAAATTTCAGCTACAGCCCGAACAGATAAAAACACCAGAATTTTTATTCCAATTAATGGAACAACCTCCGTTGAGCGCGGTGATTTTATTCGATTCATCAACCTGAAAGACAGTGTTATTTCAAATGAGAAAAAAACAGCTGGACCTAAAAGCTCCTCTTCTAATTTTTCAATGAGTCTGAACATTGAAATTACACCGGAGGCCTACTCCGAAATCATTTTTGATATCAAAGCAGGCGACATCATACGTGGTTGGGGTCGTGGAGAAATAAAGCTAGATCTGGATACCAAAGGTGAATTCGCAATGTTTGGTATTTATGAATTTGAACGTGGCTTCTACAATTTCACACTTGGTGGTGTAATCAATAAAGAATTTGCAATTAATAAAGGCAGTCGAATTGCTTGGTATGGCGATCCCTATGCCGGAAATCTGGACATCAACGCCACCTACCGTCAATTGGCATCATTGGCGCCGATCATGCCCCAAGCCAATACAAGTACCGGGGTACCCTCACAGTTGCGCAGAAAATTTCCCATCGAGGTAGCACTAGACCTGGACGGACCTATGTTATCGCCACAAATCAATTTCGATATTTTAGCAAAAGACTTACCAGAAAACCTTCCAGGGGACGGATCAACCGGACCTATACCAGTGAAATTTCAATTTAACGCCTTTAAGGCACGCTTGGACGAGCAAGAACTTAAGAAGCAGGTTTTTAGTTTGATCGTGTTAAGAAGGTTTTCCCCACCCGATGCCTTCACCACCAGTGGCGGCATTGCCAATAGTGTAAGCGAATTTTTATCAAATCAGTTAAGCTATTGGTTAAGTCAGGTGGATCAAAATCTGGAAGTGTCCTTGGATTTAGGCAGTTTAGATCAGGACGCCTTCAACATCTCTCAGTTACGAATGTCTTATTCCCTGATGAATGGACGGTTGCGCATCACCCGCGATGGAACCCTTTTTTCCAATCAATACAATCAATCTAACGTAGCCGCTCTGGCCGGAGACTGGACTGTAGATTATCTGCTCACTGCAGATGGGAAGTTTAAGGTAAAGATGTATAGTCGTTCAAATTTTAATATGCTTCTAAGCTCCATCAATACACAAACCGCATATACTACTGGATTGAGTTTGAGTCATACACAAAGCTTTAATCGTTTTTCGGAGTTGCTTCAGGCGGCCCAACGCAAACAGTCCAATCAACCGCTTACCAAACCAGAGGAAGAGGAAGATCTAAATTGATTGGGTTTTCTTGCCGGAACCGAGGGTATGTTCAAATCGTTATACCTTTGTATAAATGCAAGCCGCCTTATCGCTCCGGAGCAATTCGGGGAGGAAAGTCCGGACAACACAGGGCACCGCACTTCCTAACGGGAAGGTCCTGATTCGTCAGGAACAGACAGTGCCACAGAAAAAAAACTACCCGATTCGATTTTTCGGATTGGGGAAAGGTGAAAAGGTGGGGTAAGAGCCCACCGCTTCATTGGCGACAATGGAGGCATGGTAAACCTTGCGGGTTGAAAGGCCAAATAAGCCCGGCCGATTGGTCCCGATCCATCCTGCTCAGCAGGATACCGGGTGGGTAGGCTGAACGAGCGTTGTAGTGATGCAACGCCTAGATAAATGATAAGGGTCCCATTAATTTGGGAAACAGAATCCGGCTTACAGGCTTGCATTTTTTTTGAAACCAACTTTTGCCGAATGGCTCGAATACTAATAATTGAAGATGAGGCTAGCATACGAAAAGTGCTGCAAGAAATCATTGAGGATGAAAAAGACCTTAAGGCAACTGTTGATACGGCCAAAACAGGTGAAGAGGGATTAGCCCTTATTGAATCCTCCACCTATGACGCAGTACTTTGCGATATCCGGATGCCAGGTATGAACGGAATGGAGGTTCTTAAGAAAGCTGCCGCTACTGGTTCTTCAGCTGCCTTTATTATGATTTCCGCCCATGGCACAACTGAAATGGCAGTCGATGCTGTTCGGCTTGGTGCCTACGATTTTTTGCAAAAACCACCTGACTTAAATCGTCTATTGATCACTTTACGCAACGCGCTTGATAAAACAAGATTGGTAAAGGAGACCTCCGTATTGAAACATTCGGTTAGCAAAAAATACGAAATGGTTGGTTCCTCACCGGCGCTCGGGGAAATTCGTCAAATGATTGAGAAGGTTGCACCAACAGATGCACGCGTTTTGATTCTCGGACCAAACGGTTCCGGAAAGGAGTTGGTGGCCAGGGCTCTCCATGAAAAAAGTCTGCGTGCTAAAAGTCAGTTCATAGAAGTAAACTGTGCAGCAATTCCATCTGAACTAATAGAGAGTGAATTGTTCGGTCACGAAAAAGGATCTTTTACATCGGCAGTTAAGCAACGCATTGGAAAATTTGAACAAGCGAATGAAGGAACATTATTCCTGGATGAAATTGGCGATATGAGTCTTTCCGCCCAGGCCAAAGTACTTCGGGCACTTCAAGAGAATAAAATTACACGTGTCGGTGGCGACAAAGATATTTCTGTCAATGTTAGAATTCTGGCAGCAACCAATAAAGACCTGACAAAAGAAATTAAGGAAGGAAGATTCCGGGAAGATTTGTTTCACCGGTTGAGTGTGATCCTGCTCAAAGTGCCAGCACTAGCCGATCGACCAGAGGATATTCCAGATCTGGTAGAGAAATTTTTAAAAATAGTAGCGGAAGAACAGGGAACAAAAATAAAAGCTATTGAACCCAAGGCTGTGGCACTCTTGCAAAAACACCCTTGGCCTGGAAATATCAGAGAACTGCGTAATGTAATCGAGCGCCTGGTTATCCTGTCCACAGGACCCATCACCGAGGCAGACGTTAAGAAATACCTTTGAGGGGTACTTTCAGAAGCGCGAAGATGTTTTTTTCACTTCTTTGCTAGCGTAAGTAGCGCAGGTGTACTGGCTACAAGAAGCCAAAATCACCACCAAAAGAAGGAAAGCAGCTGCTTTTTTCATGTAAAATTTGGTCTATTGAACAAAGATTAAGAATCTTCTTTAAAAATCCAATCCCCCCTGTCCCGCCATTAGGCTACAACCCCTGACATCGCTATAGTCTGCCCTGCCTAAAACCTGAAAACCCTGACCTACAAGTCGACCCAAATCCTGGGTGGCAATAAATGAGCACGTGTCCAGATTGGCTAGATCCACCACGTGAATCAATCCGGTTGATCCATGTGGTGAACCAGCGAGGGGATCATTAATTTCCTTGATTAGAATTTTCATTAGCCTGGAACAGTGATAAATAGAATCAGCTCCAGCATAGGCCTGGGAGTACATTTCCGTCATCCCGTATTCAGAGGTAAGATCAGCGGGATTGGAGGCCTGAAGTGCAGCATATAATTCCTGACGGATCATTTCCTTTCTTCGACCTTTCATTCCTCCTGTTTCCATTAAGCGTATCCCTGAAAAATCAAAACCCGATTGGGCAAGATCCAG